>JAHBWE010000003.1:300000-535767 GCA_019637155.1 Labilithrix sp.
CTCCGGGACGACGGGCACAGCGCCGTTCCATGTCGGATCGAACCCGCGCTCGACGCGATAGCCGCCGGCGTCCGCGGCGACGCACACGACGCGGCCGGGCGTCAGGAGGCTCCGCTCCGCGATCATCCACGCCCCGTCGAGCCAGTCCCAGACCCAGGCCCTCACGCCGGAGCGCAGCTTGGGTTTACGCCTCGTCGTCGTCTCCGCGCCGCAGAGCCAGTCACGAGCGCGCAGGAACGGAATGGAGCAAAGCTCCTCGCGCCGGGGCCGACGTCGCGGCGACGGCGCATGGCGCGGTGCTCCTCGTCGATCGCGCGGGATACCGAGCCAGAAGACCTGGAGATCGCGCTCGTCGCCACTACGGATGAAGCGGCTCACGTCGAGGTCGGCTCCCGTGAGATCAGGAGTCGTGTCGAAGAGCTCGTCGCGCTCGCGACGGAGAAAGAGGTGACGCGGCGCGAACGGATAAAGAAGCGCGCGCTCACCGGCGTCGAGCTGTGCCTCGAACGCCTCGAGAGTAGCGATGCCGACGTCGCCGCCCACGCCAACGCGCCCGAGCGAGGACCACGACGCGGCCAGCTCGTCCGCGTCGTACGGAGCTGCGGTCTTCTCGTCGTGCCCGCGATCGACGACGACGACGCGACCTTCCCCGCCATAGCGCGCGCAGCGACCGAAGCGCTGGACGAGGCTCGGCCACGGTGAGAGCTCGGTGACGACGCAGCCCGCCGAAATGTCCACGCCGGCCTCGACGACCTGCGTGGCGACGACGATCCGGTCGGCGCCGTGCGTGCACGCGTCGCGACGAAGGAAGCGCTCGCGCCACGTTGCGCGCTCTGCCGGGCGAAAGCGACTGTGGACGAGCTCCAGCTCCTGCTCGGGCGCGCGCGCGCGGAGCTCGTCGTAGGTACGGCATGCGCGCTCCACGGTGTTGCAGACAACGAGCGTGATGCGCCCGTGATCTCCGTCGCGTATGCCAGCGTGCTCCTTCATGATCCGATCGGCGAACTCCTTCGCGTCCGCGGCCGGCGTCACCTCGAGGTCGAGCGTCTTGCGCACCGCTGCGATCCCCTGCGTGAGCTCGCTCGGCGCGACGACGGCTGGATCTTGGTGCCATTCGGTCTCACAGCGTTCGCGCGTATCGATGGTCTCGAGCCAGCGCGGCTGGAGCGTGGCGCTCATCCACCAGGTATGACGCGGACGAAGGCCCTTCCCTCCATCCTCATCGGCGAACGCCTGGAGTTGGCCGCTCGTCGCGAGGCCGACGTCCATGAGCTGGACCTCGTCCATCACCCACAGCGCGTCATGGTTCAAGAGACCGTACTCGAGCGGCCACCGTGCGCGAGCCGCAGCGTAGCCGCGGTTCAGCGCTCGAGAGAGGAGCATGTCTTGTGTTCCAATGAGGACCGCGTGCTCCTCGGGGAACAGCGCCCATTCCGCGCCGGGGTCGGCGCCGCCCATGAGCACGTGGACCCCGACACGACCGGCATGTTCCCCCGTGTCGTCCCAGAGGATACCGAGTCGCTCGACACCTGCGCGCACGACATCCTCCGTCTGCTCCACGAGCACGCGCATGGGCAGACACCAGACGAGACGGCGCGGCCACGCGTCGTCTCGGCGCTCGACACGATGCCAGAGCCACGCCGCCAGGACGCCAAGCGTCTTGCCCATCCCGGTCGGCACACGGACGAGCCGGCTCCGCGGCCTCGATTCTGCGCCGAGCGACCTTTGCCACTCGCGTGGAGCCGCACCCTCCGCGAGGCGCTTGAAGTAGCGATCGAAGTCGAGCACGGCCCCCCAACGTATGCAGCGCCGCCGTCAACGGGAAGCACGAATTCAATCACCTCCGCGAATCTTCGCGAGCAAGCGACAGCTTCTGTCGCACTCGCGCTTCAATGAAGAAGGACTGTTCGTATCGAGGCTTGAGTACGAGTACCCGACTCTCGCAACTAACCTCCAGCCACCGGAGGAACGAGCGCGATGACGTCGCCGGGACCGATGCGCTCCTCGCTCGCGGCGAATTCCTCGTTCTTCGCGAAGCGCACCGCGCCGAGCCTTCCCCGTAGCCGCTCGTGCCTTCCCTCGAGGAACGTCGCGAGCTCCGTGATCGTGCCCGTGAACTCGACCTTCTCCTCGTCGAGCCCCACCAGCTCGCGGACGGCGGCGAAGTACAGGATGGTGATCATCTGTGCTTCGTGCGGCCGTGGGTGAGGTCGACGGCGTGTGCCAAGATGGGGGCGATGAGCTCCTTTGCGCCGAGGCGCGCCGCCTTCGTGCTGCCGGGGAGACAGAAGACGAGCAGCGTGCCGATCGTGCCTGCCGTTGCGCGTGAGAGGAGGGCGCGGGGGCCGATCTCGTCCCAGGAGAGGCGGCGGAAGGCTTCGCCGAAGCCGTCGAGTGTCTTGTCCAGCTTCGTCGCGATCGCTTCGTAGGTCACGTCGCGGGGGGAGATGCCGGTGCCGCCCGTGAAGACGATCGCGTCGGCGGCCTCGCGTTGCGCGGCGGCGAGGGCTTCGTGGATGCGCGCGACCTCGTCTGGCACGATGGCTCGCTTCATGACCTCGAACTCCGAGAGCGCGAGCGCGAGCGCGTCGCCGGATGTGTCGTCGGCGGGCGTTCGCGTGTCGCTCACCGTGACGAGCATGATCCGCGCGCTCATGAGACAGTCGAGCCTACCGCGAAACCGCCGCGGGGCTGGCGCGTATCCTGTAACATCCGTGGCGCACGGCTGACGCAACGACATGGTCGCTCTTCCTGTCTTTCAGTACGCTCCTCTGCCTGCGACGCCGCCGCGATCGGTGCGGTTGTCGCTGACGGATCGGTGCGATCTCGCGTGCATCTACTGCCGCCCCGACAAGCAGGATGGGTACCTCGAGGACCGGCTCGAGATCGAGGCGTGGAAGACGATGGCGACCGGGCTCGTCCGCGCCGGCGTGCGGCGCGTGCGGCTCACCGGGGGGGAGCCGCTCTTGCATCCTGCCGTCGTCGAGGTGATCGCGTTCCTTCGCACGCTCGGAGTCGAGGACCTCGCGCTCACCACGAACGCGACGCGGCTCGAGCGGTATGCGAAGCCGCTGCGCGAGGCCGGGCTTCAGCGCATCAACGTGTCGCTCGACACGCTCGACGCGGAGCGGTTCGCGCGGCTCACGCGCGGGGGCAAGCTCGCCACCGTGCTCCGCGGGATCGAGGCCGCGCGGGCGGTCGGGTTCGACGAGATCAAGCTGAACGCCGTCGTCGTGAAGGACGAGAACGACGCGGAGCTCGAGGCGATCGTGCGCTGGTGCTGGGAGCGCGGGATCGTCCCCCGCTTCCTCGAGGTCATGCTCATCGCCGAAGGCGCCAAGCTCCGCGACCGCGTCGTCCGCGCGAGCGAGATGCGCGCGCGCCTCGCCCACCTCCTCGAGAGCGGCGACGCGCAGGCCGAGGCGGACCGCGGCCCCGCGAAGTACCTCTTCGCTCGCCACGAGCCCGAGCGTGGGCTGGGGCGGAAGGTCGGGTTCATCACCGGCACGAGCGACACCTACTGCAAGGGCTGCGACCGCCTCCGCGTCGCCGCCGATGGCACGCTCCGCCCCTGCCTCGCGACCAACGACGGGCTCCCCGCCGCGCGCATCGCTCGGCGCGGCGACGTCGACGGGATCGCCGAGGCCGTCGCGGACGCCTGGACGAAGAAGCCCGACGGCGACGCCTGGAAAGGCTGCACCGAGCCCGACGCCGCGCGCGTCTCGATGCGCGGCATCGGCGGCTAGACGCCTAAACGCGGTCAGGCGACGACGTCGAGGCCGACGATCTTCATGAGGCGGAGCGCGTTGCTGCTCTGCACGACGCCCTGACGGAGCTTGTAGTCGAAGCTCATCACCTCGCCCTCGACCTGCTCCTCGAAGTGCACGTTCTTCACGTCGCCCGCGAGCTCGGTCTCGAGATCGCCGAGGCCTAGGTCGTGGGTCGAGACCGCGCCCATCGCCCTCCGCGCGAGGAGCTCCTTCATGATCGCGCGCGCGCCGATGAGGCGCTCGCGCGTGTTCGTGCCGTGGAGGATCTCGTCGAGGAGGAAGAGGAGCGTTCCCGGTCGCTCGCCCTTCGCGATCGCCTTCGAGAGATCGAGGACGAGCTTCAGCTTCTTGAGCTCGGCGTAGAAGCGGCTCGTACCCTCCTCGAGGGAGTCGGAGACGCGCATGCTCGTCGCGACCTCGAGGCGGCCGATCGTGAGCTCTTTCGCGCAGACGGGGGCGCCCGCGTTCGCGAGGACGGCGTTCGTGCCGATCGCGCGGAGGAGCGTGCTCTTGCCGGACATGTTCGAGCCGGTCACGACGAGGGCGTGGCCCGGGCCCGCGAGCGTGACGTCGTTCGAGACGCGCTTGTCGGCGTCGATGAGCGGATGACCGAGCGACGTCGCGACGAAGACGGCCTCGCCCTCGTCTTCGCCCTTCTGGAAAGAAGGGAACGCGTAGTCCGGGTTCTCGAACGCGAAGCCCGCGATCGACGCGAGCGCCTCGAGCTCCGCGAGCGAGCGGAACCAGCTGAACGCCGCCTTGCCCGCGCGGGCACGCCACTTCTCGAGCGCCAGCGCGCACCAGAGATCCCACATCAACGCGGGGCCGATGAAGAAGCGGAAGACCTCGTTGTTGCGCGCGTCGACGAAGCCCACGATGCGGGAGAGCGCGCTCATCTCCTCGGTCGCGCGCGAGCCGCTCTCGGCGAGCCGCTTCTGCAAACCGAGCAGCACGTCGGCCTCGAATTTTTCGTCTTCGAGGAGCTTCAGCATGTCGCCGTAGCGGGAGAGCGCGCTCTCCTTCGAAGAGGCCGCCTCGAGCGCGGGCTGGATGCGGGGGCGGAGCGCGTTGAGGACGGCGACCGACACCACGAAGGGCAACAGGAAGAGCATGCGATGCACGAGGCCCATCCCGCCCGCGACCGCGAGGCCGATCGTCGTGGCGGGCACGAGCGCGGCGACGATCGCGATGCCGCCGGGCAGCTTGGCTTCGCCTGCCTTCGAGCCGGTCTGCCCCGCCCACATCACGAACGGGCGTGGATCGGGCTTCTGATCCTTGTCGTCGAGGAGCGCGCCGACGGCCGCGAGCTGCTCGCGCAGCGTGAGCCGCGGCGCGAGGTCCTTCACCGCGGCTTGCCGCTTCTCGACCGCGAGGGCGAAGTCGGCGTTCGAGCCTTGCGGGCGATCGTCGCCCGAGAGCCAGCGCGCGAGGATCTCCTCGCCGTAACGCGTGGACGTCACGTCGATGCGCTGGAAGAGCGACGCGCGACCGAAGACGTCGAGGTCGCCCGCGTACGGGTGCGTCGGCACGGCCCAGCGCGCGCCCGTCTGCGGGAACGCGCGCCACTTGCCGCTCATGCGATCGAGCGCGCGCTCGTGGAACCGCATCGCGGCCGCGGCGCGGTCCTTCTCGGCGTGGATGCGCGCGTGCACGACGACGAGCGCGCCGAACGCGATCACGCACGCGACGACGCCGAGCCAGGTCTCGCGCGGCACGTTCGCGAAGGCGATCGCGATGACGAGGCCGATCGCGCCGAGGGCCGCGACGAGGCGCGCGTTGCCGATCGCGTTCGCCTTGCCCTCGAGGGTCTCGGCGTTGGCCTTGCGCGCGGCGAGCGCGGCCTCGTGTGTCTCTCGCGGCGACTTCAAGCGCGGCGAGGTCTATCACGCCCGCGATCACGCCGCGCGACGCTCTTGCCAGGCCCCGCCTGCGCCTGCGATCACGCCGCGCGACGCTCCTGCCAGGCCCCGCCTGCGCCCGCGATCACGCCGCGCGACGCTCGGTCTTCGTCTTCGGCGCGCGAGCGAGACGCGGCGCGGGGGAAGGCGCCGCGGCCACACGCGGCGACGCGGAAGAGGCCGCGGACGCGACGCCCGGCGCCGCGGAAGAGGCCGTGGACGCGACGCGCGTGGCGGGGCGCTTCGCGATGGCGACGCCGATGGCGAGGCCGGCCAGCGTGAGGCCGACGCCGTGGGTGTTGCGCTGGAGGAGGCCCTGGCGGAGGAGGAGCTTCACCGCGTCGCGGACGGCGGCTTCGTCCGCGCCGACGCGGACGACGAGCTGTTCGATGGTCGGCTGGGAGCGGCGGCGGGCGAGACGGAGGAAGGCGCGAAGGACGTCGAGCTCGAGGTTCATGTGCAGTACCTTACGTTCAGCACTGAACACTCGTCCACTTCTTGGCTCTGATTTTTTGTTCAGGTGTTTTCCACAGGCCTAAGTGCGCGGAAGGATTGCGTCGAAGAAGCTCCGCTTGCCGATCCGCCGCGAGACGATCGCGTTCTGGAGGCGGAGGTGGCGAGCCTCGTCGGCCGCGTTGCAGGCCCCGGCGCGCGTGCAGTAGTCGGCCTCGCCGAGGAACGGATCGCCGGCGAAGTAGATCTGCGAGGTCAGGAGCGCGTTGCCGGCGGGCGAGCGGAACGTCACGTGGATGTGGGCCGGCCGCGTGCCCGCCGCGTCGCTGTAGCGGCCCGGGAGGATCGACTCGAAGCTGTAGCGACCGAGCTGATCGGTCACGATCTTCCCGCGGAGACGCATGTCTGCGCCGCCGGGCGAGTACTCGCCGGCCGCGTTCGCCTGCCAGAGATCGAGCGTGTAGCCCTTGAGCGGCGTGCGGCAGTCGGGCCCGAGGAGGCGCCCCTCCACGAGCAGCGGAACGCCCTTTTCCTCGGGCTCCGCGATGCTGAGCGTGCGGATCGGGGCGCCCGGCGCGTAGTACGGGCCGAGCGCGTCGCGCGTCGTGACGCGGCAGCCGCCGGCGTCGACGTCCGTGCTGAGCGCGTCGTCGGCGCCGAGGAGCTCGCTCCCCTCCTCTCCTTCTTCCGCCGCGCTCGCCGTGCAGCCCACCGCGCCGACCGCCGCGACCGCCGCGCCGGCCCCGAGCCACGCGAGGAAATCGCGGCGGCTGCGCTCCACCGCGCGGCGCGGCGCGACGTCCGAGATGCGGGGAAGCGAAACGAGACGAGGGCGGTAGACCGGAGTGAGCGAGCGCATGGGGGTCTCTATGACCCCGGAGTGCCGTTCCGTGAATCGATATGATTCGAACGCCGGCGTAAGGCAGCGCTTTACGCTACTGAAGCGCGACGCCGAGCTCGTTGAGGAGGAACGCGTTCTCGTCGGCGAGCTCGTCGGCGAGCTTCGTCACTGGCTTGCCCGCGCCGTGACCCGCCTTCGTCTCGACGCGGAGGAGCACCGGGCGCGCCGCGTCGCCCTGCGCCTCTTGCATGCGCGCCGCCATCTTGCGCGCGTGCATCGGGTCGACGCGCGAGTCGCTCTCCGCGGTGGTGAACAGCATCGACGGGTACTTCTTGCCGTCCTCGACGTGGTGGTACGGCGAGTACGCGTGGAGGAACTTGAAGTGCTCCGCCTTGTCGGGATCGCCGTACTCCGGGATCCAGAGCTTGGCGATGCGGAAGTGGTGGTAGCGGACCATGTCCGTGAGCGGCACGAGCGAGAGGCCGACGCGGAACATCTCCGGACGCTGCGTCACGGCAGCCGCGACGAGGAGGCCGCCGTTCGAGCCGCCGACGACGCCGAGGCTTTCCGGCGCCGCGATCTTCTCCTTGAAGAGGAGCTCCGCGCACGCATAGAGGTCGTCGAAGACGTTCTGCTTCTTCTCCAGCATCCCGCCCTTGTGCCAGTCCTCCCCGAGCTCGCCGCCGCCGCGGAGGATCGCCGTCGCCCAGATCGCGCCGCGCCGCACGACGGCGAGGGCGCGCGAGCTGAACCCCGGCGTCTGGTTCACGTTGAAGCCGCCGTAGCCGTAGAGCACGGTCGGGTTCTTCCCCGTCTTCTTGAACCCCTTCTTCGCGATGACGAACATCGGCACGCGCGTCCCGTCCTTCGAGGTCGCGAAGAGCTGCGTCACCTCGATGTCGGGCTCGTTGAACTGCGCGCCGACGCGGTCCCAGAGCGTGAGGCTCGCGCTTTGATGGAGGTCCGCGCGGTACACCTGGCTCGGCACCACGTACGACGTGAACGTCACGAAGACCTCGTCGCTCGACGGATGCCCCGTCGTCGAGGACGAGCCGATGCCCGGCAGCGCGATCGCGCCCTTGCTCTTGCCGTCGAGCGAGAAGCGCTCCACCCGGGTCGATGCATCATGCAAGTACGTCGTGACGATCTCGTTCTTCAGCACGTCGAACGAGGTCAGGACGTCCTTCCCCTCCGGGATCAGCTCCCTCCACGAGGCGCGATCGAGCTTCGCGTAGTCGACGGCGTAGAGGCGGTAGCGCGGCGCGCCGTCGTTGGTGGAGATGTAGAGCTTGTCGTCGTTCGGATCCGGCTCGAAGAGAGCGGGCACGCCGGTGACGACGGGCGTGAACGTCCCCGCGGTCCCCTTCGTGAGGTCGCGCAGGTAGACCTCGCTCTTGTCCCAGCCCATGTGGACGCGGACGACGAGCCAGCGGCCGTTCGGCGAAATGAGGACCTGCGGGACGTCGGTCTTGTCGCGTCCGTCGCCGAAGACGAGCTTGTCGTTCTTCGGGTCCTGGCCGACGACGTGGAGGAAGATCTTCGCGTAGTACTTCTCGTCGCCGGCCGGCACGGAGCCGGGCTCGGGGTGACGCGAGTAGTAGAAGCTCTTGCCGTCGGGCAGCCACGCGACCGACGCGTGCCGCGTGCGATCGATCCGATCGGGCAGGTCCTTGCCCGTCGCGACGTCGCGGATGTGGAGGACGCTCTCCTCGCTCCCGGACTCGCTGCGCCCCCACGCGACGAAGGCGCCGTCGCGCGACGGGAACCACCAGTCGAGCGCGCTCGTCCCGTCGTCGGAGAGCGCCGCGACGTCGATGAGGACGCGGTCCTTCCCCGCGTGCCCGTCGCGCACGTAGAGGTTCGGCTGGTTCTGCGCGCCCTCCCGCTTCATGTGGAAGTAGCGGATCCCCTTCCCCGTCGGGCGGATCGCGGGCGCGCCGACGCTGCCGATCTGGAGGACGTCGGTGATCTCCTTCTTCAATTTTTCGCGGCCCGGGATCGCGTCGATGACCTCGCGCGTGTGAGCGTTCTGCGCGTCGGTCCAGGTCTTGGTCTCTTGCGACGCGCCGTCCTCGAGCCACCGGTACGGATCGGGCACCTTCACGCCGTGGAGGGTGTCGACGACGTCGGACTTTCGCGTCATGAGCGTTTTCCTCGATCCGGACGTCGTCTCGGTCACGGTGACCGGCGGCGTCGCGGTGGTGACGGGGGGGATCTCGGGCGTCTTCGGCTCGGCGCACGCGAGAGCGCACACGGGCACGAGGAGCAAACAGCGCTTCATGCCGCGAATGCTACTCGAAGCGCGTTGCGCTAGGGTGCGGAGCGTGCCGGAACAAAACACCTCCGCGCCCGCCGCGCGGCCCCTCGTCCTCCTCTCGAACGACGACGGCGTCACGAGCCGCGGCCTCCTCGTGCTGGGCGAAGCGCTCGCGGCGTGGGCCGACGTCGTCATCGTCGCGCCGGAGACGGAGCAGAGCGCCACGTCGCACTCGCTCACGCTGAACCGCCCGCTCCGCGCGCGCCGCGTCGAGGACGGCGTCTTCGCGATCGACGGCTCGCCGGCCGACTGCGTGTACATCGCGCTCCACTCGGAGACGAAGTTCCTCCCGCGCTGGCCCGACCTCGTCGTCTCGGGCATCAACCGCGGCCTGAACCTGGGGCAGGACGCCTTCTACTCCGGCACCGTCGCGGCGGCGCGGGAGGGCGCGCTGCGCGGCATCCCCGCCATCGCCGCGAGCGCGCACTCGAAGGCCGATCAGAAGCGCGTCGCGGGGCTCACCTCCACGCTCGCGCAGCGCCTCTTCCACGAGACGCGCGCGACGCACTCGACGCGCCCGCCGCCGAAGCTCGTCCGCGGCACGCCGCTCCTGAACCTCAACGTCCCGCTCGAGTGGACGGGCGAGGTGCGGCACGTGAAGCTCGGCTCGCGGCTCTACGACGAGACGCTCGACGTCCGCCTCGATCCGCGGGGCCGCGAGTACATCTGGCTCGGGGGTCCGGGGGTGCAGCACGAGTCGGATCCGGGGAGCGACACCGACGCGTACGACGCGGGCGCGGCGTCGGTGACGATGCTGCTCCTCGATCTGACGCGCGCCGACGAGGGCGGCCTCGTCGACCGCCTCATCACGTCGCTCCCAGGGTAGGCCGCGTGATGCGTATCACGCGGCACAGCCTCCCGAAGGTTGGCTAGACTCGCGCCATGCTCTCCGCCGACGCGCTCGCGTACGTGAAATCGAAGATCCGCGACATCCCGGACTTCCCCTCTCCAGGCATCATCTTCAAGGACATCACGCCGCTCCTCGCCGACCCGCGCGCGTTCCACATCGTCCTCGACTCGCTCGCGGAGCGCTTCATCGGCGCGCACGTGGACGCCGTCGTCGGCGTCGAGGCGCGCGGCTTCATCTTCGGCGGCGCGCTCGCGGCGCGCCTCAACGCGAGCTTCGTCCCCGCGCGCAAGCCGGGCAAGCTCCCCGCCGTCGTCGACAAGGTCGCCTACGCGACGGAGTACTCGACCGCCGAGCTCGAGATGCACAAGGACTCGCTGCGACCGGGCACCCGCGCCATCATCGTCGACGACGTGCTCGCTACCGGCGGCACCGCGAAGGCCGCCGCCAGCCTCGTCGTCGGCCAGGGCGGCGAGGTCGTCGCCTACGCCTTCGTCATCGAGCTCGAGTTCCTCAAGGGCCGCACCGTGCTCCAACCGACGCGGATCGAGTCGGTGCTGGGGTACTGACCGTCAGCGCTGCGTGATCGTCCGCGCGCGGGCTGGGCGTGGGCGGATCTCGGCGAGGAGGGAGCCGAGCTCGCGGCAGCTCTGGATGCGCTTCGTCGGGTCCTTCGCGAGGAGGCGGAGGATGATGTCTTCGAGCTCGTCCGGGATCTCCGGGGCCTTATCGCGGGGGGGCGCCGGCTCCTGCTGGTAGTGCATGAAGAAGAGGTTCAGCATGTCCTCGCTCTGGAACGGGACCGCGCCCGTGAAGAGCTCGTAGGCGATGATGCCGAGCGAGTAGAGGTCCGAGAGATGGCTCACGGACCCGAAGTCCTGGATCTGCTCCGGCGACATGTAGAGCGGCGTGCCCATGATCATGCCCGCCTGCGTCACGCTCGAGGCCGTCGTCTGCTTCTTCGCGATGCCGAAGTCCATGACCTTCAGCGTGCCGTCCCTCGTCACGAAGAGGTTCTCCGGCTTCAGGTCGCGATGGATGACCCCGCGCTCGTGCGCCACCGCGAGGCCCGCGCACGCCTGCGAGAGGTACTTCAGCGCGACGGCGATCTCCGGCTTGCCCTCGTCGAGGATCGAGCGGAGGTCCTGGCCGTCGAGGAGCTCCATCGTGAGGAACTTGTATTCGCCGTGCGAGCCGATGTCGTAGAGGCGCACGATGTTCGGATGATTGAGCTGGCGCGAGAGCGTGACCTCCTGCTTGAAGCGATGAAGGAGCGTCGCGTCCGACTGCATGAAGAACATCTTCAGCGCGACCGTCTCGCCGAGCTCCTCGTCCTTCACGCGGTACACCGCCGCCATGCCGCCCTGGCCGATCAGCTTCTCGACCACGTAGCGGCCGTTGCTGACCGTCGAGCCGATCGGGAGGTCCGCGAACGCGGAGTCGGGGGAGCCCGCCGCCGTCGGCGCCACCGCCGCGGGCGCCGGCACCGCGCGCGCCTCCACCTGCATCGTCGCCTCGCCGCCGCCGGCGCGCCGCGTCGCCTGAGCGGGTGCGGGAGCAGGAGCAGCGGCGCCGGGGAGCGGCGGCAGGCCTTCGAGCTCCGGAAGGTCCGGCAGATCCGGCAGCGCGTTCGCCGGCTTCACCTCGCGTGTCAGCGCGCGGCCTTGGAAGCCCGCGTCTTCGCGGACGATCGCCTCGTACGCGCGCGTCGAGCCGCGCAGGTCGGAGCGGAGCGCGGCGAGCTTCTGCTCGACGTCGCGGTAGCCCGGACGGAACGCCGCGAGCTTCTCGTAGACCTCCGCCGCGCTCTCGGCGAAGTCGCGCTGCGCGTAGACCTTGCCCAGCATGTAGAACGACTCGAGCTCGCCGTCGGCCTGTGGGCCGTCCTTCACGAAGCGGGAGAGGAACTGGTCGACGCGGAAGTCGAGCACGTTGAGATCGAGCGCGATGCGGAGCGCCTGCACGCACGCCTTGCGGTAGTCCGCGTGCTCGCGCGGCACGCGGAGGAGCGCGTCGAGCGTGCGCGCCGGATCGCCGAGCGCGAGCCAGCAGCGCGCCGCGTCGAACGGCATCGCCGCCTCCTCGTAGATGCGCCCCGCCTCCTCGACGCGCCCGAGCCCCTCCGCCACGCGCGCCGCGTCCGGCAGCTGCCGCAGCTTCTGGTACGCGACGAGCGCCTCCTCCGCGCGGCCCTCGCGCTCGAGGCGGAACGCGGCCATGCGGCCGGTGTCCTTGATGCCGGCGTCGGCTTGCGCGCGGCCGCGGGGATCGCCGAGCGCGTTGAAGAGCTTCGTGCTCGTGTCGACGTCCTTGCCGAGCGCGAAGAGCTCCGCCGCGAGGCCCGCGAGCGCCTTGCGCTGCGGATCGAGGCCGCCGACGAGGCTCACCCCGACGCCGATCGCGTCCATCAGCATGTTCGCGCCGTCGAGGTAGCGGCCCTTGCTCGCGTACGCCTTCGCCGCCTCGTCGAACGCGCGCTGGCGGAGGAAGCCGCGCACCGCGCCGTCGACGTCGCCGGCGGCGAGGAGGGCGCGTGCGGCGGCGAGGGCGTCGGGCTCAGGCATCTTCCGGGATCGTGGCGAGGAGCGTCTTCAACGTATCAGGGTAACGCGCGTAGCGGAGCGCGTCCTCCGCCGTGATCTCGCCCTCCTTCACGCGCGCGAGGATCGACTGATCGAGGCTCTGCATCCCCGATGCGAGCGCCTCGCCCGAGGCGAGGTAGCCGTCGAGCTGGAACGTCTTGTTCTCGCGGATCATGTTCGCGACGGCGTAGTTGTTGAGGAGGATCTCCGTGAGCGCCGCGCGGCCCTCGCCGTTCGCGCGCTTGCAGAGCGACTGCGCGACGACGCCCTTGAGGAGCGTCGAGACGACGTTGCGCATCTGCTCGTGCAGCTCCTCGGGGCACATGTCGATGATGCGGTCGACCGCCTTCGCGGCGGAGTTCGTGTGGAGGGTGCCGAAGACGAGGACGCCGGTCTCGGCCGCCGACACCGCGAGCGAGACCGTCTCGAAGTCGCGCATTTCGCCGACGACGACGACATCGGGAGATTCGCGGAGGGCCGAGCGGAGCGCGGCGGCGAACGTGTCGACGTGTTTGCCGACCTGGCGCTGCGTCACGATGCTCTCGCGCGGCACGTGCACGAACTCGATCGGGTCCTCGAGCGTGATGATGTGCTTCCGCATCGTGCGGTTCACCTCGTTCACCATCGCCGCGAGCGTGGTCGACTTGCCGGAGCCGGTCGCGCCGGTGACGAGGACGAGGCCGTTCGGGTACTTCGCGAGCCGCCGGATCGCAGGCGGGAGGCGGAGCTGCTCGAGGGTGGGCATCACGTCGGGGACGACGCGGAAGACGGAGCCGATGCCGCGCGACTGCATGAAGATGTTCACGCGGAAGCGCGCGCACCCCTCGACGACGTAGGCGAAGTCGATCTGCTTCTGCTTCTCGAAGACCGCCCGCTGCTCCGGCGTCATGATCTCCATCACGAAGCGCGCGGTCTCCTCCTCCGAGAGGGAGCGGAACGGGAGCGTGACGAGGTCGCCGTCGTGCCGGATGATCGGCACGGTGCCGGAGTGGAAATGGAGGTCGCTCGCCTTCTGATCGACGACCATGCGGAGGAAGGAGTCGAGGCGCGCCACCTTCAGCTCCCTCCGAAGAGCCGCGAGCGGAGCGGCTGCGTCGACGCCGGCGGCTGCGGCGCGGCCGAGGGCTGCGGCTGCGCGGGCGGCGGCGCGAACGCGGTCTCGAAGGCCTTCTTGTCGTTCGCCTTGAGCCAGCCCTCGTCCTTCGTCACGAGGCCCTCGCGGACGAGGCGGATCAGCTCCGCGTCCATCGACTGCATCCCGAGATCGCGTGAGCTCTGCACGATGTTCGGGATCTGGAACGTCTTGCCCTTGCGGAGGAGCGCGGCGACGGCCTCGGTGTTGACCATCACCTCGACCGCGAGCGCGCGGCCCCTGCCGTCGGCGGTGCGGACGAGCTGCTGGCAGAGCACCGCGCGGAGCGTGTCGGCGAGCTGCGATCGCACCTGCGGCTGCTGCCCCGCGGGGAACGCGTTCACGAGGCGGTCGACGGTCGCCTGCGCGGAGAGGGTGTGCACGGTGCCGAACACGAGGTGGCCCGTCTCCGCGGCGGAGACCGCGAACGAGATCGTCGCGAGGTCGCGGAGCTCGCCGACGAGGATGACGTCGGGGTCCTGGCGCAGCGTGGAGCGCATCGCGTGCGCGAGCGATCCGGTGTGGGTGCCGAGCTCGCGCTGGTTGATGAGGGACTTGTGCTGCGCGTGGACGACCTCGATCGGGTCCTCCACCGTGACGATGTGCCGGCCCGAGCTCCGGTTGATGCGGTCGATGACGGCGGCGAGGGTGGTGCTCTTGCCGGAGCCGGTCGGGCCGCCGACGAGGACGAGGCCGTTCTTGAAGTCGCCGAACGTCCGCGCGATCGAGGGCAAGCCGAGCTTGTCCATCGCGGGGATCTCGTTCTTCACGATCCGGAACACCGCGCCGAAGCCGCGGCGCTCGGTGAGGATGTGCGCGCGGAAGCGGAGCTGGTGCGTCTTCACCTCGTGCGAGAAGTCGACGTCGGAGAGCTTCGCGAGGGTCGCGACCTGGAGCGGGGTGAGGTGCGCGAAGAGCATCGCCTTCAGCTGCTCGGCCGAGAGCTCGCCCTCGATCAGCGGCACGACCGCGTTCATGTGCTTCACCGACGGCGCGCGCTCCGGGATCAGGATCAGGTCGTCGGCGCCCATCTTCGCCATCGCGACGAGGAGCTGATCGAGCGCGCTCAGCGCGGACTCCACCTCGAGGGCGGCGCCTTGCACCTGCCAGCGCGCGAGGGCCTCGAGCGCGGCGCGGCGCACGCGCGGATCGTCGTCGGTCGCGAGCGCGCGGACCTGATCGCCCGCCGCGCGCGCGTCGAGCGCCGCGAGGCACCCCACCGCGGCGAGGCGCACGTCGGCGTCCTCGTCGGCGAGGAGGTCGACGACGGCGGGGATCGCCTCCGTCGCGCCGAGCTTCGTCAGCGCATGCAGCACCGGGACGCGCTCGAGCTCGTGGCGCTTCATGACCTCGAGGAGGTAGGGGATCGCCTTCTTGTCTCCGAGGTCGGCGATGGTGGAGATGGCCTGCTCCCGCACCCACCAATCCGGATCGTCGAGCGCGGTGCGGACGAGGACGCCGATCGCCTTCGGGTCGCGGAGCCGCGCGAAGCCGCCGATCGCGAAGCGGCGCACGACGTCGGAGGGGTCTTGCAGGATCGCGGCGAGGTGGCGCGCGAGGGTCGGCCCCGCCATCTCGACGAGGGTGTCCATCACGCGCTCGCGCACCCACCAGTCCTCGTCGCGGAGGAAGCGGAGCAGCTTGGGCGTGAGCTCGCCGTCGCGATCGCCGACGTTCTTCGCGACCTCGATCGCGATGCGGCGCACGTTGACGTCGTGGCTGCGGAGGAGCCAGATGACGACGCGCGCGACGTCGACCGCGCCGCTCGTGCCGAGGCGCGAGAGCACGTCGGCCGCGCGCATGCGGACGTCGAGGCGGCGGTTCGCGAGCGCCTCGAGCATGAGCGGGAGCGATCCCTCGTGCTTGATCGACTCCACCACGTCGAGGATGTGGAGGCGCATCGCCGACGGCCCCTCGCGGAACTTCCGGAGGAGGTACTCGAAGACCCACTCCCCGCTGTAGCGGCGGAGCGCGCCGATGATCGCCTTCACGAGGACGGGGTTCGTCGCGTCGATCCGCGCCTCGAGCGCGGCGAGGAACTCGCCCTCGTCCGAGAGGCCCGCGAGCGCGAGCGCCGCGGCGGCGACGATGCTCGGGTTCGGCCCGTCCATCGTGGCGGCGAGGACCTTGCGCGCGCCGGGCAGGTCCTTCGCCATGATCGTCGCGTCGCCGAGGAGGCCGATCGCGTGCTCGCCCTCGGCGGGGGAGCCGACCTCGATCGCCTTCGTGAGGAGCGGGATCGCGTGGTGCGCGGCCTTGCCGGCGACGACGTCCATCGCCTCGGTGCGTCCGCCGAAGCCGCGATCGGCGACGAGCTGCTGCAGGATCTCGAACGCCGACGGACCGACGACGGGCCGGAGCGCCTCCGTCGCGGCCCTCCGGACCTCGGGCTCCGGCGCGCCGAGGAGCGCGCACAGCTCGCCGTGGCGCTGGATGTTGTTCACGCGCGGCACGAGCGCGACGAGCGCGGCGCGGAGGCGCGAGTCGGCGGGACGGAGCGCGCGCACGAACGGCGAGAAGAGCTCCGGCGTGGCGCTCTGCGTGACGATGGCGGAGAAGGCGACGATGCGCGACTCGTGGCGGCGCATGTCCATCAGCGCGGCGGGGTCGAGCATCGTCGCGAGGAGCTTCTGGATCTCGGCGACCGGCTGCGCGCCGGCCTCCTCGACGAAGGCCGCGCGCTCCGCCTCCGACCCCCACGTCGCGGCGGAGAAACCCGTGTGGAGCTCTTTCGGTTTGAGCATGGGGGCTCGGCGGCGAGAGTATCATCGTCCCCGGATGGCGTCTGAACCGATCCTCGGCATCGATCTCGGCACCTCGAACTCGTGTGTCGCAGTGGCCACTTCGTCGGCGGGCGCCGTCGTGATCCCGAATCGAGGCCACGGCACGACGCCGTCGGTCGTCGCGATCGCGCCGGACGGCTCCATCACGGTGGGGCACGCCGCGAAGCGGCAGGTCGCGACGAACGCGGACAACACGTTCATCGCGCTGAAGCGGCTCATCGGACGGCGGTTCGACGAGCCGGAGATCGCGGCGCGCGCGGCGCAGGGTTTGTTCGAGAGCCCGAACGGGGACATCCGGGTCCGCCACCACGATCGCGTGTACGCGCTCGCCGAGCTGAACGCGCTCATCCTCGCGGAGCTGAAGGCGGCCGCGGAGGCGCACCTCGGGCAAGCGGTGACGAAGGCGGTCATCACCGTGCCGGCGTACTTCAACGACGCGCAGCGCAACTCGACGCGCGACGCGGGGACGATCGCGGGGCTCGAGGTGGTCCGCATGATCAACGAGCCGACCGCGGCCGCGGTCGCGTACGGCTACGGGCGCGGGCTCGACAAGAAGGTCGTCGTCTACGACCTCGGCGGCGGGACGTTCGACATCTCGATCGTGAGCTGCAAGGCGGACGGCTCGTTCGAGGTCCTCGGCACCGGCGGCGACACGCTCCTCGGGGGCGAGGACTTCGATCGCCTCATCGCCGCGTTCTTCGCCGAGCGCTTCAAGCGCGAGCACGGGTTCGATCCGCCGTCCGATCACGCGACCGAGCTCCGGCTCAAGCAAGCGGCGGAGGACGCGAAGACGCAGCTCTCGATGCGCGAGATCGTCGAGGTCGACGTCCCGCACCTCGTCGTGCACCCGGAGCGGGGGCCGCTCCACCTCCGCTGCACGCTCACGCGTCACGTCTTCGATCACAAGACGAAGAAGCTCGTCGCGCGCACGATCGACCTCACGAGGCAGGCGCTCGACGAGGCGAAGACGCCGATCGCGGAGGTCGACGATCTGCTCCTCGTCGGCGGCGCGAGCCGCATCCCCGCGATCCACCACGCGGTGACGGCGCTGCTCGGGAAGAAGCCGTCGCAGCGCGTGCACCCCGACGAGGCGGTCGCGCTCGGCGCCGCGCTCGTCGCGCACGGCCTCGGCGCGGGGGAGCGCTTCGCGGAGGGCGATCCGCCGCCGGTCCGCCTCCGCGACCGCACGCCGTACACGCTCGGCGTGCGCCTCCGCGGCAACCGGCGCGAGGCGCTGGTCCCGAAGAACACGCCGCTCCCCACGCGCGTGCGCCGCAACTTCGCGACGACGCGCGAGGGGCAGACGTTCGTCGACGTCGTCGTCCTGCAGGGGGAGAGCGAGGTCGCCGACGAGTGCACCTTGCTCGCCGACTTCCGCCTCGACGACATCCGTCCCGGGCCGCCGGGCGGCGTCTCGCTCGACCTCACGCTCGCGGTCGACGAGAACGGCGTCGTGTCGGTGACGGCGATGGACGTCGCGACGCAGCACGCGCAGTCGATCCGCATCCTCGCGTCGACGGACCTCTCGCGCGAGGACGTCGCGCGCATGGCGCAGGCCGCGCGGAACCGGCAGCCGGGCGCGCTCGCGGAGCCGGTCGCGCCGGTCTCGGCGCAGGACCTCTTCCCGGCCGACGAGCCGCCGTCGGGCCACATGCCGATCCACCTCGGCGACGCGAAGGGCCCGTCGCAACCGGCAGGCGTCGCGGTCTCGGGGGTCCCGGTCTCGGGGGTCTCGGTCTCGGGGGTCTCGGTCGTTCCGGCGAACGTGACGCAGCCGATCGTGCAGCGGCCGGCGCTCGCGACGAGCGTGACGCAGCCGATGCCGCAACGTCCGGGCACCGCGACGACGCAGCCGATCGTCCGCGAGGCGCGCCCCATGCGCCGCGACCCACGCGCCGAGGAGGAGGAGGACGACGCGCCGCCGCTCTCGGTGCCGCGGATCGACATGTTGTCGTCGCAGCCGAAGATCGACCCACGCATCGAGGTGAAGCCGGAGCCGCCGCGCTCCGGCGTGCCGACGGTGCCGTCGCCGGCGGCGAGCATCGTCGCGACGGAGGTCATGGCCGCGGCGGCGACGACGAGGTCGGCGGTGCCCACGGTGCCGTCGCCGGTCGCGGCCGTGGTGGAGCCGGCGCCGCGCTCGGGCACGCCGACCGTGCCGTCACCGATCGCGACGCTCGGCGGAGACCTGCCGCCGCTCGCGGCGACGCCGCCGCGCGTGTCGACGGCGGCGACGGCGGCGACGGCGGCGAAGCGCTCGTCGGCGAAGCCGGGCGGCTTTCGCGCGCAGCTCAAGCAGCTGATCGCGTCGTGCGAGG
Source organism: Labilithrix sp. (assembly GCA_019637155.1). Lineage (NCBI taxonomy): Bacteria > Pseudomonadati > Myxococcota > Polyangiales > Labilitrichaceae > Labilithrix > Labilithrix sp. Next base: position 318,942 of record JAHBWE010000003.1, read on the forward strand.
CGGCGGCGAGGACGGCGTCGGTCGCGCTCGCGAGCTCGGACTTCGCGACGGCGAAGGTCGAGGAGGGTCAGACCGCGCTGGCGCGTGCGCGCGCCGCCCTCACGAGCGAGGACGAAGCGGCGATGCGCGAGTGCGCCTTCGAGCTCGCGGGCATCGAGCAGACGCTGACGACGCTGCTCGCCTGAGCCCGCCTTCGCGTCGCTTCAGCAGTGGTTCAGCAAGAACCAGCCGACGATGAGGACGGGGGGAACACCCAAGAGCCACGCGAGACCATACTTCATGACGACACTCCTTCGAGGTTGATTGCCACGACCGCACACCGGCGATCGCACCTCGAACGAAGTGCATGACCTACGCCACGAACCCACACGCGAAATCCTAGGCAGTTCCCTGCTCGCGCTCGACGCGAAGATGCCTCACTCCGCGCCCCACGGGCGCTTCCTCGAAGAACGCGACAACCTCTCCCTCGTTCGCCGCGTCGGCCGCGTCGCGGGCGCCCCATCACGAGCGCTTCCTCTCGAACCTTAGCGACCTCGTGGTTGGATGCGGCGGAGGGGGCTCATCGGGCAGGCGACGGCGCCGACGGCGGGTGTGCCGAGGAACGCGAGGATGGCGAAGAGCGCGGCGGCGGTGCCGACGCCGCCGAGGGACGCGAACAGGTTGTCGAGAATCATTGCCTTACCCCTTCATTCCTCGAGAAGCTCGTCCTGGGAGCGCGCGTAGATTTCGGCCAACCGTCCGATTTGTCAACTGCTCGCGCTTCAGTTTTCCTCCGATGCCGGACGACGAGATCCGTTTCGGGGCACACAACATTTTGGAATCCATAGAAATTGTACCGATTGTTCGGATCCAGACGATTTCGCCTGACCGTCGCCGCGATGAGCGATCGCTCACATTTTCGATTTCGGACGATCGGTCGAAAAGAGCGGCGGCAGCGCGCCTCACTCCGTCGTGAACAGTCCCACGATCGCGAGCTCGATCGCGTGGAGGAGCTCCGTTTGCTGCGCCTCACCGAGAGGGTCGACCTCGTGCTGCAGCGCGAGGCCGTCGAGCATGCCGATGATGAGGCGCGGCACGAGCTCCGCGTCCACGCGTGGACGGATGCCGAGCGTGAGGAGGCTCGTGAGGCCGACGTCGATCATCTGGCGACGCGCGCGCGTGAGCGCTTCGCCGAGCGAGCGACGGAGGGCCGGGTCCTGGCGCGCGAACATGTGCAGCTCCGTGAGCGCGCGCATCTCGGCGACGCCCGCGCTGCGATGACGCCACATCTCCGCGAGCGCGCGGCGGACGCGCTCGAGCGGCGCGAGCTCGCCGCCGAGGAAGGCCGCGCGGACCCGCGCCTCCATCACCTCGCAGCAACGCGCGAGCACGCTCGCGAGGAGCTCGTCCTTGCTCTCGAAGTAGTACGCGATGCCGCCCTTGCTCGTGCCCGCCGCCTCCGCGAGCTCGGTGAAGCTCGCGCCGGCGAGGCCGCGGCGCGCGATGAGGTCGACCGCGGTCGCGAGGAGGTGCTCCCGCGTCGCCTCGCTCTTCTTGTACGGGATCCCCGCGCGGCTCGGCCGGCGCGCCCGCTTCTTCTTAATCGCTCGCGGGCTTGCCACTCTTCAGCTCGCCCATGCGCTTCGGCAAGATGCCGAGCAGCGCGAAGAACGCTCCGACGCGCGCGCCGATCGACTTCGCGCCGCCGCGGAGGAGCGCGAACGTGAGCGCGAGGCGCTTCAACGTCGGCGAATACGGGTACCACCACGTCTCGCGCGCGGCGCGGTTGCGATCGATGACGATCGCGCGCGGACGCGTCAGGTGCTCGAGCGCGAGCGGCGAGCCGGTGAACCCCCAGCCGCTCTCCCCCACCCCGCCCCACGGCAACGACGGGATCGCCCCCGTGAACGAGTGGTTGTTGATCGTCACGACCCCCGCCTTGAGGCGATGGGCGAGCTTCTCGGCCGCGCGCACGTCCTCCGTCCAGAGGCTCGCGGTGAGGCCGTAGCGCGAGGCGTTCGCGCGCGTGATCGCCTCCTCCGCGTCCGCGACCGGCGTGATCGGCACGACCGGCCCGAACGTCTCGTCGCTGATCAGCGCCGCTTCGTCGTCGTCGATCTTCACCACCGTCGGCCGCCAGCCCGTCTTCGTATCCTCCGACTCGACCGCCTCGCCGCCGGTGAGGATCTCCGCGCCCGCCGTCTTCGCCGCCTCGAGGTGGCGCTTCACGGTCGCCTGCTGCGCCTCGGTCGTGAGCGGCCCGACGTCCGCGCCGAAGCGGAGCGCCTTCGCCGCCGCGGCGACCTTCTTCGCGAGCTCGTCGGCGATCGATTTCACCGCGTAGACGCGCTCGACCGCGCCGCAGTTCTGGCCCGCGTTCATCATCGCGCCCCAGAGGATCCCGTTCGCGGCGCGATCGAGATCGGCGTCCGCGAGGACGATCGCGGCGTCCTTGCCGCCGAGCTCCACCACGCACGGCAGGAGCCGCTCCGCGCACGCGTGCGCGACCTTCTTCCCCGTCGCGGTGCTGCCGGTGAAGACGACGAAGTCGACGTCCGCGTCGACGAGCGCGCCGCCGACATCGCCGCCGCCCTGCACCACCGTCACGAGATCGTCGGGGACGATCCCCTTGAAGAGGTCGGCGATGAGCGCGCCCGTACGCGGCGTGATCTCGCTCGGCTTCAGCACGCACGCGTTGCCGGCGATGAGCGCGGGAACGATCGTGCGGAGCGGCAGGGCGAACGGGAAGTTCCACGGCATCACGAGGCCGATGACGCCGCGCGCCTCGCGATGGATCCACGCGCGCTTCTTCGGGTACGCGAGCGTGTCGAGCTCGGCCTCGAGCGGCTCGAGCTCCTCCGGCGCGATGTCCGCCCAGTACACCGCGACGTCGGCGCTCGCGAGCACCTCGCCGAGCAGCGCCTCGACCTCGGGCTTCCCTGTCTCGTCATGGATCAGGCGACCGATCTCCTCCGCCCGCTCGAGGATGCGCTTCTTCACCTTCGCGACGTCGCGCGCCCGGCGCTCCGGCGTGATCGCCGCCCACTTCGCCTGCGCGGCGCGAGCGCGCTCGACGGCCTCCGCGACGTCGTCGGCGGGAGTCGCCTCGACAGCGGAGAGCTCCTTGCCCGTGGCGGGGCTCGTCAACGGGAAGACTCCGGCGGTCATGCGGCCGCACTATACATCAATCATCGTCGGGGGCTTTGCCCCCGACACCCCCACCCCAGACACGGCCCTCGCGCGCGCTCGGGGCGCTTCGCGCCCGCATTCGCGGCCGCTTCTGGGGCCCCGGCCGGGAGCTCACATCGGCGGCTCGCTCTCTCGACTACATCCAGCGAAGGGTGATGGTGGCGCGGCCGCCCCACGGCACGGAGGTCGCGAGCTGCGCCGGCGTCGCTCCGACCAGCGGGAGCAGCGCACGGTGCGCGCTCATCGGCGGGAGCGCGGCGGGGAGCGCGGGCGTGGGCGTGGGCGTGGGGCCGTACTCGACGGTCCAGTCCTCGAGCTCCGCGTCCGCCGGGGTGCTTTGCACGAGGAGCGCGACGGCGCCGCTCGCCGTGCCTCGTGCGAGCCGCGCGGACACCTCGCCCGCTTCGTCCGCCGCCACGACGACGATGCGGTCGGCGACGCGCGCGCGCACGAGGTCCGCGGCGACCGCGATCGCCTCGAGGCCGCCGTGTGGGCCGCCGCCGACCGCGAACGCGGGACCGTCGAGCCCGAACGCAACGGCACACTCGCCCGCCGCCGCGTTGGGTGTCGTGTACGGGAAGCGCCGCGGCTCGGGCCGCGAGAGCCGGGCGAGGAAGCGCGCGTTCGTCTCGATCGTGGCCAGACCGAGGCCGACGACGATCCCCGCGCCGCGCAGCGATCCCGTCCGCGCCTGCAACGCCGCGACCACCGCCATCGACCACCGCACGAGCTCGTCCGCGCGCGCGATGCGATCGACCGCATACCCCGTCTTCGCCGCAAGACGCGCCGGCTCGAGCTCGACGACGTCCACCGCGACCGCGCGCGTGGCAAACACACGTCGCCGCCCCCGCGTCATGCGCATCGCGCCCGCCGGTAGAGCGGGCTCGGGAGGTGGCGGCGGGTGTGGTGTGTCGGGTCGAGATGCCGAGACGCCGTCCTCTGCCGGGTCGAGCGTCACGACCAGCGCTGCGTTCGCGCCGCCGAACGCCGACGCGAGCTTGAGCGCGGTCCGCGCCGAGCTCGACGTCGCGACATCGTGGAGGTGCGCTCCAGGCTCGACGTCGCCATCGCCGTGCGTCGCGGGTATGAGACCGCGCTCGAGCGCATCGATCGTCGCGAGCGTCTCGAGAGCCCCCGCGGCCCCGAGCGTATGGCCGATCGTGCCTTTGAACGAGAACGCGGGCACGGTTCGGAGGCTCGCGAGCGTGCTCGCTTCGGCCGCGCTGGCGAGGCTCGCGAGCGCGCGCGCTTCGGCCGCGTCGTTCTGTGACGTGCCGGTGCCATGCGCGCTGACGAGGCCGAAGGAGGGCGCGCCCGCATCCTCGAGCGCACGACGCGCAGCGCGCGCGAGGCCGGCGCCGTTTGGCTCCGGCGCGGTGAGGTGATGCGCGTCGCACGTCGCGCCGAAGCCCGTGATCCACGCGCGCGCGTCCTCGGCGGAGCGGGCGCGCGCCAGCGCGACGACGGCGGCGCCCTCGCCGAGCGCGAGACCGTCGCGATCGCGACGAAAAGGACGCGGTCCGCGCTCGCCGCAGGTCGCGCGCAGACACTCGAAGCCCGTCGCGACGAACACGCTCACGGCGTCGAAGCCCCCCGCGAGGACGAGGTCGCAACGATCATCGTCGAGCCACGCGCGCCCGAGCCCAAGCGCGATCGCGCTCGACGCACACGCCGCAAGGACGATCGACGCCGGCGCAAACACACGCGCAGCGGCGAAGCTCACCGCCGCGACCGGCCCCGCGTAGGTCGCCGCGACGCCCGCCGCACGCGCCTCGAAGACCGGCGTGCCTCCCGACGTAGTGCTCGCGTCGACGGAGCGCACGCCGCCCAATGCTTCCGTGGTGCTCGCCTCGAAGGTGCGCATGCCGCCGCTCGATGTGCCGAGCGCGAGGCCGACGCGCAGCTCGCGCCAACCGGGGCGGACGCGATCGAGCATTTGCATACAATCCGCGAGCGCCGCGTCGAGGAGCAGCGTCGCGCGGTCGGCCGTGCCGGAGATGTCGGCGCGGGCGCAATACGGCCGGCGGAGGCCCGCGGCGGAGAGCTCCTCGTCGCGACGGACGCACGTGCGCTCGCGCTCGGAAGAGACGCGGAACGCCGCGTCGCCGCGGCCCAGCGCGGAGATGGCGCCGTAGGCGACGACACCCGCGGCGCTCAAAGCGGCGTCCCCTTTTCGTCTGGATCGAGGAATGCGGCAGGATCGGGTTCATCGGGTGATACGTCTTCGATGAGGACGTCGACGCGGACCCCGATCGCCGCGTCGATGTAGCGCGCCTGGCGCCGCGGCCGTGGCGCCGGGCTCGGGCTGAGCCACTCCACGCCGTCGACGCGTCCGTCCTCGGCGCGGCGGATCGCGAGGAGCCGCTCCGCGTTCGCGCGCAGCTCGATCACGCCGCCGTCGTTCTTGAACCAGAGCGTGCGCTCGTCGGCGGCGGTGCTCTGCGTGTAGAGGAGCTCACCCGCGATCGGCGCGAGGAACCACCACCGCACGAACCCGACCGGCAGGCCGAGCGCGTCGCCGAGGTCGCGCCCGCCACGCCGCTCGATGTGCGCCGCAGGGATCGAGACACGCCAGCGGTCGGGCGTGATCCAGAGATCGAGCGCGGTCGTGCCGCCGGGGCCGAGGAGCACCATACGCGCCGCCTGCCCGGGATGCACCGCGACCGCACCGCGCGCCTGGACGACCTTGCCGCTGCGTGGGTCGAGGACCGCGACGCGCACGCGCTCGACGTACGGGCGCACGGGGACCTCGCGCTGGAGCGCGACGAAGTGAGCGCGCGCGTCGTTCCACTCGGCCTGCGTCGGCTCCGGCGGGACCTCCTTCACGCGCGGATCGCCGTTGATGACCGTATACGGGCTGTGCCGGAGCGCGGCAGGAAGCGGCCGGCAGCCACCGAGCGCGATCGCGCCGACCACGACGACACCACGCCACCTCACGACGCCACGCCACCTCACGACGCCGCCTCACGCACGCCGCGCAACCTCACGGCGCCGCCTCACGCACGTCGCGCAACCTCACGGCGCCGAGACCGTTCCGGCGTAGGAGCATCCGCGCGCGGTGCCGGTGAAGGCCGCGCGCTGGACGTCGCCGCGCGCGACCATCGCGACCGCGACCGCGACCGCGATCGCGCCCACCGCCTCGTGCGCGCCCGCGCTCGCGCACGACACGCGGCGAACGGAGGACCAGGGCGCGGGGATCGGCGTCACGTCGCTCGCGGACACGACCACGTCGGCCGCCGGCAGCGGCGGCGCGGCGTCGCCATTCCAGGACCACACGCCGTCGAGCCGCGCGAGGACGGGTTCGCTCGTGCCCTCCGCCGCGAGCGCGATCGCGGCGCCGCCTTCGCCGCGCGCCTCTCCGCCAGCGCCACCGAAAATCGCAGAAAGAGCGCCTTCGACGATCGCGCTCCGCTCCTCCACCGCCGCCGCACAAACGCGCGCGACCTCACCGCTCGCGACGAGCTCCCATGCCTGCGCGAGCGCGCACTCCCCCGACGCCGCGAGGTCCGCGACGACGAGCGCGGGCCCGCCGAGCCCGAGGTAGATCGAGCCGTAGCCCGCGGGCGAGCTCGGCACGAGGCTCGGAAAGTCCGCCGGCCGGACGAGCCGCGCGCCCTTGTCGCGCAGCCGCCGCATGAAGTCCGCGGTCCCGTCCACCGCCCCGAACGCGACGCCAAGCACGAGCGCCGCCTCGCGCGCATCCCCCTCGCCGGCGCGCCGTTGCTCGCGCGGCTCCGCCGTCCGCGGTCCGACCGATGCCAGCGCCGCGACCGCGCCTGGCGGCTCCGCCGTCCGCGGCTCGACCGAGGCCGCGACCGCGCGTGGCTCCGTCGGCGGCGACGCCACCCCCGCGCCTGGAGGCGCCAGCGCCGCGTCCGCGAGGACGGCGCCGAGGCGTGAGGTGCGATCGAGTCGGCGGGCGCGCTCGGCGTCGAGCGCGTCCGCGGGGAGCGAGACCGTGCGCTCCTGGGACGTGTGGCTCGGAAGGGTCGCGACGTCGGGGCCACGAAACATCCCTACCGGGGAAATCGCCGCAACCCCCGTCACGACGACGCCGCGCGGAGGCGGCGGCGCGGGCGCGCGGCGAGCCGCGGCGCCGAGCACGAGGGCGGTGTCCATCCCGCCGAAGCCGAACGAGCTCGAGAGCGCGACGCGCACGGACCGCTCCTCCGCCGCGCGGACGTGACGGAGCGCACACGCCGGATCGGGCTCGACGAGTCCGCCGGTCGGAGGCACGACGCCGTCCACGAGCGCCTTCGCGGTGAGCACCGCCTCGATCGCGCCGGCCGCGGCGAGCGTGTGGCCGAGCATCCCCTTCTGGCTCGAGACCGGCACGCGCGCGAGGTCCGCGCCGAAGACCGCCGCGAGCGCGCGCGTCTCCATCGGATCGTTGAGCGGCGTGCCCGTCCCGTGCGCGTTGACGTAGTCGACGTCCGCCGGCGCGACGCCGGCGCGCGCGAGCGCGGCGCGCATCACGGCGGCGGGGACGGCGCCGCTCGCCTCGGGGTTCGTGATGTGGTGCGCCTCCGAGCGCGCGGCCCAGCCGAGCAACGTGCACTTTGCACGTTGTGTCTCCTCGGCGCGCTCGAGGACGACGAAGCCCGCCCCTTCCCCCAACGTGAGGCCGCGTCGCGCCACGTCGAAGGGCCGCGCCCCCGCGGGATCGAGCGCGCCGAGCGCGTTGAAGCCGGCGACGATCACGCGACAGAGCGCGTCCGCCGCGCCGGCGAGCACGGCGTCGACGAGGCCGAGCTCGAGCCACGTCGCGCCGACGAGGATCGCGTTCGCGCCGCTCGAGCACGCGCTCGACAGCGAGCGCGCCCGCGCGAACGGACCGAGCTCCGCGACGAGGCGATCGGTCGGCGCGCTCAGCGGGTGCGTCAACATACGGGCCAGCGCGCCCTCGCGCTCGGCGCTCCCCGCCGGCGCCTCGAGCAGCGTGGCGAGGATCGACTCGGTCTCGAACATCCCCGCCGTCGTGCCGCCGACGACGAGGCCCACCCGCCGCGCGCACACGTCGAGCCCCGCGTCCTCCAGCGCCTCGCGCGCCGCGAGCAACGCGAGCTCGCTCGTCCGCGACTGCCCGGCCGGCGCCACGAGCCCGCTCACCTCGGCGACGAGGCGGCACTTCACGTCGCCGGGATCGAAGAGCGTGAGCTCGCGGAGCGCCCGCTCGCCTGCGCGGACCGCGTCCCACGTCGCCGTCGCGGTCCGCCCCAGCGCGGTGACGGCGCCGAGGCCGGTGACGGCGATCGTGGTCACTGGGCCTTCGAGCGCTCGATGAACTCGGCGAGCGTCGCGACGGAGCGGAAGATGGGCCGGGCCTCGTCGCCTTCGGGCACGCGGACGCCGTAGTGCTCCTCGACGAGCATCGCGATCTGGAGAGCGTCGAGCGAGTCGAGGCCGAGGCCACCTTCGCCGAAGAGGGGCCCATCGTCGGCGATGGTCGCCGGATCCTTCCCTGCGAGGTTCAGCTCGGACACGAGGAGACCCTTGATTTCACGGAGGAGAGCGGGGCTCGGCATCGAAGGAAAGGGGCCCCGCGTACCACGGCCGAACGGCCGGCACAAAGCGATGGTATGACGCGGCCATGGGCACGCTCGTCAACTACATGACGGAGAAGGGTGTGGCGATCCTCACCCTCAACGATCCTCCGGTGAACGCCTACAGCTACGAGATGCTGAAGGAGCTCGACACCTGCATCCTCGAGGCGCGCTTCGACAACGACGTGCACGCGATCGTCCTCACGGGTCACGGCGACAAGTTCTTCAGCGCCGGCGCGAACATCAACATGCTTCGCGAGGCGGACACGACGTTCAAGTACTACTTCTGCCTCCACGCGAACGAGACGATCAGCCGCCTCGAGCAGACACCGAAGCTCTGCATCGCGGCGATCAACGGCCACTGCGTCGGCGGCGGCCTCGAGATCGCGCTCGCGTGCGACCTCCGCATCGCGCGCCGCGGCGAGTACCAGCTCGGCCTCCCCGAGGTCGCGCTCGGCGTGCTCCCGGGGACCGGCGGCACGCAGCGCCTCGCGCGCCTCGTCGGCAAAGCGCGCGCGATCGAGATGATGGTCGAGGGCGCGAAGATGAACGTGCAGAGGGCGTGCGAGCTCGACGTCATCAACAAGGTCTGGCAAGCGGAGTCGACCGACGAGTTCCTCCGTCAGGTAGTCGACTACGCGCGCGGCTTCTGCCCGCCGAGCGGCGCCGCGCTGGCGGTCGGCCGCATCAAGCGCGCGGTCCAGACCGGCATGGAGGTCGGCCTCGAGCAGGGCCTCGCCTTCGAGCGCGAGCTCCAGGCCGAGCTCTTCGCCTCCACCGACGCCAAAGAAGGCCTGAACGCCTACGCCGAGAAGCGAAAGCCCCAGTTCCGCGGGCGCTGAGGGCGCTCAGCCCACCTCGAGGAGCTCCGTGAAGGTCGTCGCGACGGCGGCGCGTTTGATCCAGGTGTCGAGGGTGGCGGTGTCGGCGTCGTCGATGCGGGTGCTGTCGCCTGGGCCGAGGGTGATCGAGCGCGCGTCGAGGATCGCGCGGAGGGCGGCGCGCTTGCCGCGGAGCTCCGCGAGGGCCTCCTTCGGCGGGGCGGTCGCGGACGCGACGACGGCTGGCGTCGGCTCGACGAGGATGCCCGCCGCGAAGAGGTACTCGATGAGCTCCGGCGCGAGCTCGATCCCCTCCTCCTTCGCGAGGCGCTGGAGGTTCTCCGCGAGCGTCTGCTCCGGCTTGAAGAGGCCGACGACCTCGTAGAGCTCCTTGTCGAGCGCGAACGAGTCGAAGCGATGGTACGTCGTGACGACGACCTGCCCGCCGACGTGCTGCTCCTTCATCCGCGCGTTCTTGACCAGGGTCGCCGGCAGCACCTTGTTCTCGAGCTTCGAGTACGCCGACACGACCCCGTCGTAGAGCTTCTTGCCCTCCGCCGAGTCGTCGATGTTCGTCTTGAAGTCGGCACGCGGGACGAACTTCGTCACCCACTCGTACGTCTTCCGGTACCACTCCTCCTCGCGCCCGACCCACTTGCCCCACCACGCCGCGTAGTCCGAGCGCTTCGGCGGCGCGTCGTCCATGTCCTCCGGCGTCATCTGGAGGTTCTTGAACTTCGGCTCCTTCACCTTCGGATCGACCGCCGCCGCGGCCGCGCGCGCGAGCACCCGCTGCACGAAGAAGAGGTAGTCCTTCAGCGCGGTCCAGAAGTCGTAGCCGCGCTGGCCTGCCTCGTACTTGCAGTAGTACGTCATGCAGACCGCCTCGCGATGGCGCCAGATCGTGCACGCGTATTCGGGCGACTCGCTGTTGTAGTACGGGCACAGGAGCGACCTCGCGCGGCCGAACGAGTCGGCGTAGTTCGACATGAGGAAGGTCATCTTCCGCGGCCGCGTGAGCGAGAGCGGGAGGGTGCCCTTCCGGTCGGCGATGACCTCGCGGACGCGCCGCTTGCCCTCCGCCATGTCCGCGCCCTCGTCGGCGAGGATCGCGCCTACAAGGTAATTCGGTAGTTGCGGGAAATACGTGCAACACTTCGTCGCGTCGAGGAAGTAGTCCATCGGCACCGGCGACGCCTGCCCGTGGTTGCACATCGCGCACTCGTGGCACGTCGCGCGCGTCTCCTTCACCTTCGGCTTGTCGAAGAAGTCGGAGACGAGGGGCTGGATGACGGGCGGGAGCACGCCGCGGATCGTGTCGTCGGCCATTCGGCTCCCCTCCTGCTCAGCCCGCGCGGGCGAACAGCTTGGCGTAGTGGTCGCTGATCGCCTGCCCGCCGAGGCGCGCGAAGAAGGTGGAGTACGCCATCCAGATCGCCATCGCGTTGAGGTCGCGGAACATCGGCGGCAGGTAACGCGGCGGCCGCACGACGCCGTCGTTCACGCGCCGGGCGAGGACCGGCACGTCCTCGTGCGCGACCTTGCCGACGAAGAGGTACGGGATGAGGTCGGCGCGGTTGTGCTGGATCGCGCTCTGGATGAACGCGTAGTTGAGGACGATGCCCTTGCAGTAGCAGGCGTCCTTCGTGAACGGAGCGCCGCCCTCCACCACCCCGCCGCGGAAGATGCGGCGCGTGTTGTGGAAGCACTCCTCCTCGTCGTAGCCCTCGGTGCGGAACCACTCGAAGACCTCGAGGAAGCTCGCGCCATCCTCCGTCTTGTCGACCGCGAGCACGCGATCGTTCAGCCGGCGCGCGCGGCGCGGATAGGTGCGGAAGGTGAAGATCTCGCAGAGCGCGGCGAGCCCCTCCTGCACCGTCGTCGTGCGCGGCGGGCCCTTCGAGAGCCAGCGCGCCACGGTCTGGCCCTGGCCGTTCAGCGAGGTCGCGACGTGGACCCAACCCTCGTGCACCTCGAGGATGTCGATGTCGCGCTGCGAGAACATCGCGCCGGAGCGGACCTTCACGTAGTCGCTCCCCGCCGCGGCGTCGCTCAGGATCGTGTCGTCGACCTCGACGCGCACCGCGGCGTCGCCGAAGTACTGCGTGAGCCGCTGGTTCAGCTCCGCCGCGGCGTCGGCAGCGGTGATGTTGCGCTCGTAGCTCGTGCCGAGCGCGGTCTCGTCGATGTTGGTGAGGATCTCGTAGAGGAGGTGCCCGAGGTCGCGCAGCGTCGCGACGCCGTCGGGGAACTTGTCCTTCGGCGAGCCGTAGAGCTTGCGCGAGTACGCGTAGAACACCGGCGTGCCGCGGGCGGCGAGCATGCGCACGACGTCGCGGTACTCGAGCGCGGTCTTGCCGAGGATCGCGCCGATCGCGTCGGACTCGCCGAGGTCGCGGTCCACGTCGCGCGCGATCTCCTCGAACACCGCGACCTTCGCCGCGGCGTCGAAGCCGAGCTCGTTCCGGTCGTAATAGGACGCGTCGACCTTCGGCAGCTCGCGGTAGCGGCTCTTCTTGAACTGCTCCTCGATGTCGTTGCCCCAGCGCACCGCCTGGAGGACGCGGATCTCCTTCTGCGCGTCGACGATGCGCTGCGCGATGCCGGCGACGATCTCCTTGTACGAGCGCCACGGACCCGCGGCCGGGAGCGGGGGGATCGACGGATGCCGCGGCTCTTCCGCCTCGACGGCGGTGGGTCGCGACGGACGCGGCGGCGGGACGCTCCCGCTCTTGGCAGCGGCGCCGTTCTTCCTCGGCTCCTCCGACTCCTTGCCCTTGCGACCGCTCTCACCGGAAGACGCACGGTCGGCCATCACCGCTCATTTTTGCACCTCAGGGCCCTCCTTATCCAGCAAAATGACGCAAATTTCGTGTCCACACCTCGAGTAGCTGCGCTCTACATCTATCCGCTGAAGGGCGCGCGCGCGATCGCGCTCGAGCGATCCGACGTCCTCCGCGGCGGGCTCCGTCACGATCGACGCTTCATGGCGCTCGACGCCGGCGGCAAGTTCGTCACGCAGCGCGAGCATCCGAAGATGGCGCTCGTGACGACCGCTATCGAGGGAGGTGAGCTCGTGCTCTCGCTCCCGTCGGGCACGCGCGCCGCCGTCCCGCTCGACGCCGCGGGGCCGCGCCGCACGGTGAAGGTCTGGGACGACGAGGTCGTCGCCGTCGACGTCGGCGGCGCGGGCGCGGCGCTCCTCTCCGATCACCTCGGGCAGCGCTGCGCGCTCGTGCGGATGCCGCCGGAGACGATCCGACAGGTCGATCGCGACTACGCCCGCGAAGGCGATCGCGTCGGCTTCGCGGACGGCTACCCCGTGCTCGTCGCGTCCCTCGCCTCGCTCGCGGACTTGAACGCGCGGCTCGCGACGCCGGTCGGGATCGATCGCTTCCGCGCGAACGTGATCGTCGACGGCGCGGAGGCGTGGGCGGAAGAAGGCGCCCGCGTGCGCATCGGCGACCTCGCGCTCCGCACGCCGAAGCGCTGCTCCCGCTGCCAGGTCATCACGATCGACCAGACCACCGCGGCGACGAGCAAGGAGCCGCTCCGAACGCTCGCGACGTTCCGGAAGGAGGGCAACAAGGTGAACTTCGCGATGAACGCGATCCCCGACGCGGAGGGATCGATCGCGATCGGCGACCCGGTCGTCTTCGATTCGTTCGACCCGCTTCGTTAGCTGACCGACGCGACGACCTTCTGCAGCACGTCGGTGTCGCGCACGCCCTCGGCCTCGGCGCGGTAGCTCATGACGAGGCGGTGGCGGAGGACGGGGACGACGAGCGCGCGGACGTCCTCGACGTCGGCGGCGGCCTCGCCGCGGAGGGCGGCGCGGGCCTTCGCCGCGAGGACGAGCGCTTGCGAGCCGCGCGGGCCGGCGCCGAAGCGCACGTACTCCGCGACCTCGCGCGGGACGGAGGCGGCGTCGCCGCGATCGCGCGGGCGCGTCGCGCGTCCGAGCGACACCGCGAGCTGCACCGCCGCGTCGGTCACGGGGATGCGCGGCACGAGCGCCTGGAGCGCGCGGACGTCGTCCGCCTCGAGGACGCGCGGCACGGTGCCGATGTCCGAGCTCGTCGTGCGCCGCGCGATCTCGCGCTCTTCGTTCTCGGACGGGTAGTCGACGTGGATCTCGAGGAGGAAGCGATCGAGCTGCGCCTCGGGGAGCGGATACGTGCCTTCCTGCTCGATCGGGTTCCGCGTCGCGAAGACCTGGAACGGATCGGGCAGCGCGTGGGTGCGCGTGCCGACCGTCACGCGCCGCTCCTGCATCGCTTGCAGCAGCGCGGCCTGCGTCTTCGGCGGGGTGCGGTTGATCTCGTCGGCGAGGATCAGGTTGTGGAAGATCGGACCGGCGAGGAAGCGCACGCGGCGGTGCAGCTTGCCCTGATCGTCCTCGTCTTCCTGCAGGACGTCGGTGCCGGTGATGTCGGCGGGGAGGAGGTCGGGCGTGAACTGGACGCGGCCGAACGACAGATCGAGCGCCTCGGCGAGCGACGCGACGAGCAAGGTCTTCGCGAGGCCGGGGACGCCGACGAGCAGCGCGTGGCCGCGCGCGAGGAGCGCGACGAGCATGAGGTCCACGACGTCGACCTGCCCGACGACGCGGTGCCCGATCGCCTCGTGGAGCGACTTCCGTGCTCCCGCCGCGCGGCGCAGGAGCTCGACGTCGCTCGCCGGTCGCGTCTTCTCTTCCTCGCTGTTCACTCGGCTTTCCTCCCACGGGGCGGGCCGACCTGTCAAAGGCAGACGTTGCGACCGCGCGCGGGCGCGTGTACACGCCGGTCTCCGCCATGCAGGTCGCCGCCGCCAGCTCCGCGCCTCCGCCGCCCGCGGCTCCGACGGCGACGGAGCTCGTCACGCGGCCCGAGGCCGGCATCGCGCGCGGGAAATGGGAGGCTCCGGCGTGGGCCTTCTGGGCGATGCTCGGGGTCATCCTCGTCTTCTCCGGCGGGTACGTCCTACGGCGGATGGGCTTCTTCGCGCGGGCGAAGCCGAAGGACTCGAACGTCCCGCCGCCGTCGCGCGGATCGCGCAGGTGACCGCGTGCAGGGGTTCGTAAGGAAGGTCCTCATCGCGATGCTGCTGGGCGTCGCGGTCTACGGCGGGTTCGCGGTGTATCGCGGGCTCGACAAGATGGGCGAGGCGCTGAGCCACTTCGACGCGAGCGCGTTCGTGCTCGCGTGCGGGCTCGCGTTCGCGAACTACGTCATCCGCTACTTCAAGTGGGAGTTCTACCTCGCGCGCCTCGACATCCGCGGAGTGAAGAAGGTGGACAGCTTCTTCACGTTCCTCTCCGGCTTCGTCCTCACGGTGACGCCGGGCAAGGTCGGCGAGGTCTTCAAGTCGCTCATCCTCTTCGAGACGTACGGGGTCGCGATGACGCGGACCGCGCCGATCGTCGTCGCCGAGCGCGCGACCGACGTCGTCGGGATCGTGCTCCTCATCATCTTCGGCGCGACGGTCGGCTTCTCGGGCGGCCTGCTCTGGGCCGGCATCGGCGCGTCGCTCGTGCTCGTGCTGCTGCTCGTGGTCGGCAACCGCCGCCTCTCGCTCGCGATCATCGGCCTGATCGGCAAGCTGCCCGGTCGTTTCGGCAAGATGGCCCCGAAGCTCGAGGCCGCGTACGAGAGCCTCGCGACGATGCTCGCGCCGCGGAACCTCTTCGTCCCTTCCCTCCTCAGCGCGGTGGCGTGGATGATGGAGTGCCTCGCGCTCTGGGTCATCCTGCGCGGCTTCGGCCAGAGCACGAGCGTCGCGCTCTCGACCTTCTTCTACGCGACGAGCACGCTCATCGGCGCGATCGTCCCGGTCCCGGGCGGCCTCGGCGTGACGGAGAGCGCCCTCCTCGGGCAGATGACGGAGCTCGGCCACGTCGAAGCGAACACGGCGACGTCGGCGATGATCCTCGTGCGGTTCGCGACGCTCTGGTTCGCGGTCGTCGTCGGCTTCGTCGCGCTGACGCTGATGAAGCGCCGCTTCCCGAAGCTCCTCGCCGACGACAAGAAGACGGCGATCGAGGCCGGCGTGGCGGAGGCAGCCTCGGCGGCGCCGCTCGACGCCGAGCGCTAGCCTGGCGCGCGGCCGTGGATCCTGAGCAATCCAGGCACGCGGACATAGGCTTCTAAGTAATTGAAATTACGTTCTGTCGGCCTGGCATCCTACCTGCACCTACCTCGGCATGCGGCTGGGTCTCTTCCTCCTCGTTTGCGCGGCGCTCGGCGCGTGTGCGGTCGCGCCTGAGGACGAGGCGGGCGTGAGCGACGCCGCCCTCGGTGCCTGCTCGAAGGCGCAGGCGACGAGCGCCTTGAACCTGCGTGCGACGCCGGGGCCGCTCGGCTCGTTGATCAAGACGATGCCGGCGGGGACGGCGGTCGACGTCCTCGAGATCGTCGAAGCGGGCGAGGCGCAGGGTTGGGCGCGCGTCCGTGCGGGCGCGGACGAGGGCTGGGCGAAGGCGACGTACCTCGAGTGCGCGGAGGAGCGGCCGGTGCTCCACGCCGTGCACGTCGACGCCGACGTCGCGATCGACGGCGCGGTCGAGCCGGCCTGGGGCGCCGCGCCGCCGGCGACCTTCGACACCGACTGGTCGGGCAAGACGACGGCGACGAAGACGACCGTACGCGCGCTCTGGTCGGAGCATGCACTCTACATGCTGTTCGTGCTCGAGGGCGCGGGCTTCCACGTGGACAGGTCGCGCCCGATCTCGGTCGAGCGCGACAAGCTCTACGAGGAGGACTGCGTCGAGGTCTTCCTCGCGCCCGATCCGGCGCAGCGGAAGAAGTACTACGAGATCGAGCTCGGGCCGTACGGGCACTGGTTCGATCTCGCGATCGATCGCGACCGCGGCACGAGCGACGTCCGCTGGTCGAGCGGCGCGCAGATCGCGACCCACCCCGTCCCCGAGGCGAAGGTCGCGATCATCGAGGTCGCGCTCCGCAGCCCCGACGTCGTGCGCGCGCTGAAGCGCGGCGCCTCCCTTCCGATGAACATGTTCCGGATGGAGGGGAAGAGCCCGCGCCAGTACCTCGCCTGGAGCCCGACGAAGACGCCGCGACCGAACTTCCACGTGCCCGAGGCCTTCGGCACGTTGGTCCTCGAGTAGCTCACGGCTACGGCTGCTCTACTGCTGCTCGTCCGTCGGCAGCGCGCACTCGTCGATGCTCGGGGCGGCGCTGCCGGACTCGGCGGGCGCGTTCGAGTCGTTCGGGCCCTCGCTCCTCGGCGTGCCGTCGCCGGGGATGCCGGTCGTCGGCCCGCCGCTCTCACCGCGCGGCGCGTTGGTCGGCTCCGCGGGCACGGTCGTGTTCTGGTCGTGACGCAGGGGGCACGTCGGCGCGGTCGACTGCGACGTGGCGACGTCCGCGTCGTCTCCCACCCCCGCGGCGCATCCCACAATCGCGAGCACGAGGCTCAACCCAAACGCGCGGCTCGACATCGTCTCCTCCGCACCAACACCGTTGCATCCCGCGCGCCACTTTGGCGGCCACGCGCAACCGCCGCGAAACCACGCCTCGACCGCGCCGCGCGACCCCAAAAGCCCAAGCAGCCAAGCGCCCTGAGACGAGCGCATCCGCCACACACGTTGCACGCCTCACGCGTCGACTCGTATCAGCAACTCGACCGAGCCGGTCCATGCACGCCACTGCATGGTGCTGGAGCCACCCCCGCAAGGTCGAGCCATCCGAGCTCGAGCCAACTGCGGTGGTCGCATCGTCGTGTGGTTGCGCTGCACCAACCGCGCTATCGAGCTCGAGCCGGCTCGCCTGGTTGCGCGAACCTGCGCAATCGCACCGGCGGCAAATCCGCGGTCGCGCACGGGGCGCCATCCGCGGGGCGAGCCGCGGGGGCGAGCCGCGGGGGTAATCCGCGGGCAGGGAGCCAATACGCGGAGACAATCGCGGGGCGAGCCAATACGCGAGGGCAAAGCCAATCCGCGTGAGCGAGCCAATACGCATGGGCAAGCCAATCCGCGTGCGCGTGGCGCACCTATCCGCGGGCACACCAATACGCGGCGGCGCACCCAATCCACGGGGGCGCGCCAATCCACGGGGGCGCACCAATCCACGGGGGCGAGCCAATCCACGGGGGCGCACCAATCCACGGGGGCGCGCCAATCCACGGGGGTGCGCCAATACGCGGGGGCGAGCCAACCGCGGGGCGCGCCGATCCGCCAGGCGCGTGTCGTGCTTGCGTGCGGGGCGTAAGTGCGTTGGCTGAGCGTCGTGGTGGTGCTGCTTCGTGCGGCGGTGCGATCGACGTCGGATTCGCGACCCGTTGACAACCTGAGCTGCGTGCCCATGTTGGCGTCCGCATGACGTTCCCCACGCAAGAGAAGGTGCTCGGCTAGAAGGCTCGTTGCCCCTCTTTCCTTCGTCAGCGTGTTGCTGCGCCGGGTGCTCGGCGGCCCCCAGGGCTGCGCCGAGTCCCCCCTCGTCCCGACGCACACGAACCGGAGCCCCGCGCAAACGCGAGCCCCGTGGCTCACGCACGCCACGCGCGCAGTTCGCCTTGCCGCGCTCCTTCACGCCGTGCGGGAGCTTCGCGTCTCCGCGGTCCTTCACGTTGCGTGGTCGCATCTCCTCTCCGCGTGGACGCTTCGCGGCTCCGCGCTCCTTCACGTCGCGCGGGGGCTTCGCGTCGCCGCGCTCCTTCACGTTGCGCGGGGGCTTCGCGGCTCCGCGCTCCTTCACGTCGCGCGGGCACATCGCGGCTCCGCGCTCCTTCACGTTGCGCGGGGGCTTCGCCTCGCCGCGCTCCTTCACGTCGCGCGGGGGCTTTGCGTCGCCGTGCTGGCGTTCTTGCGGGGTAGTAGGAGCGGTTTCCTACGCCGGGATAGCCTCCCGGAGAGGCTCGTTCGACTCGAGCCCCCGCACCCGAGCTCGCGTGTGCGTGCACCGCCGGCGGCGCGCGGCCCGCCGTGCCCGCGCGACGGCGCGCGGGTTCTCCACAAGTTTCCCACCGCAAAGTGGGAAAAACGTCGGACCGTTCGGATCCGAACAATCGGACCCCGTCCGACTGCGCACGGGTTGCCGACGGGCTGTGCACACGGCGCGTGGCCGGCGAGCGCCGCGGGACGCCGCACCTCCCGTGCACGCGCGTCGGCGGCTCGGTGCCCATCCCTATCCCCATCCCTCAGGACTTCACGATTCGTGGCGCCGGTTGGGCGTCGCGACGTCGCGGCCTTCGCGCCGCCATAGGAGACTCTCATGCTCGATCAGACTCGAATTCGTCACGACATTGCTCAATTGAATGCAGACTGCATACATCTCAAGAAGCTGCTGCGCGCCACGTGGACGCGGCCCATGGCCGATGAGCAGCGGCGGCAGGCTCGCGTGCGCCGGAAGCTCACCGAGCTCTTCGTCGTCCTCGCGGCGGCGCGCGGGCGGCTCCATGTCGTGCGCCCGCCTCGCGACGTCGACCCCACGACCTGGGACGCCGCCGCGTATCATCGACGCGTGAGCGAACGCCTCGCCGCCGAATACGCCGCCGCGGTCGCGACGCCCACGGAGGTGCGCACGTGAGCGGGCTCTTCGACATCGCCGGGAACCTCACCAACAAAGCGTTCCGCGAGGACCTTCCCGCCGTCCTCGATCGCGCCGCCGCGGCCGGCGTGCGCGGGATCGTCGTCGCCGGCGTCAGCACGAGCACGTCGCGGCGCGGCTGGCAGATGGCGGCCGACGAGCGACGGCCCGGCCTCACGCTCGTCGCGACCTCCGGCATCCACCCGCATCACGCGTCGGACGCCTCGCGCGAGGCGCTCGCCGAGATCGCCGAGCTCGCGCGCAAGGAACGCGTCGTCGCGGTCGGTGAGTGCGGGCTGGACTACAACCGCAACTTCTCGCCGCCGGAGGCGCAGCGACGCGCGTTCGAGGCGCAGCTCGAGATCGCGGCCGAGCTCGGGAAGCCCGTCTACCTCCACGAGCGCGACGCGCACGAGGACTTCACGCGCATCCTCGAGCGCTGGCGACCGAAGCTCGCCGCCGGCGTCGTGCACTGCTTCACCGGGACGCGCGCGATCCTCGAACGCTACCTCGCGCTCGACCTCCACATCGGCATCACCGGGTGGATCTGCGACGAGCGACGCGGCCGCCACCTCGAAGACCTCGCGAAGCTCGTCCCGCGCGGTCGCCTCATGGTCGAGACCGATTGCCCCTACATCCTGCCGCGCGACATGAAGCCGAAGCCCTCCTCCGGCCGCAACGAGCCCGCCTTCGTCGCCCACGTCGCGCGCGCGGTCGCGCGTCATCGCGGCGAGACCTTCGAGGACCTCGCCGCGCATACGACAGAGACCGCGCGCGCGCTGTTCCGCTGCTGAGCGCGGCGCGCGGGGAGGAACGGCGGCGCGCGGGCGGCGTCAGGGGATCGCGCGCAACATCTCGAGCGCGAGCTGGAAGTCGGCGGGGGGGTCCGACTCGAAGCGCATCGTCTTGCCCGTCATCGGGTGGACGAAGCCGAGCACGCGCGCGTGGAGGGCCGGACGATCGATCGCCGCCGCCGCCGTCTTGAGCGCCTCGCTCTTCGGCGGCTTCCCGTAGAGCGCGTCGCCGAGGATCGGCGTGCCGTGGTCGGCGAGGTGCACCCGGATCTGATGCGTGCGCCCCGTCTCGAGGCGGCAGGACACGTACGTCGCGTGCTTGCCGAAGCGCTCGAGCGGCTTCACGTGCGTCACCGCGCGCTTGCCCGTCTTCACCTTCGAAGAGAAACGCAGCCGGTCCTTCGGATGACGCCCGTGCAGCGTCGAGAACGTCTTCGCCGTGAGCGCCCCCACCACCAGCGCGACGTACTCGCGCTCGATCGAGTGCTCCGCGAACTGCTCCTTCAGGCGCTCGCGCGCGCGCGGGTGGCGCGCCACCACCATCAGGCCGCTCGTCCCCTTGTCGAGGCGATGCACGATGCCGGGGCGGTTCTTGTCGAGGTCCGAGGGCGTCCCGTCGGGGAGGATCACCTCGACCTTCGGCGCGACGGCGGTGACGGCGGTGACCGGGACCGCGCGGAACGAGATGCTCGGGCGGCCGTTGACCTCGTCCTCGTCGTCGGGCTCGTCGAAGAGGCCGCGCGCGAGGAGCCCGTTCACGAGCGTCCCCGTCTCGTGGCCCTTCGCCGGATGCACGACGAGGCCCGCCGGCTTGTCGATGACGATGAGCGCGTCGTCGATGTGGACGACGTCGAACTGCACGCTCGCGTCCGCGAGCGCCTCGCTCTTCGGCGCGGGCTCGGGCTCCACCACGATGCGCGCCCCCTCGCGCAGCTTCTCCGACGCCTTCTTGATCGCGCCGTCGACGCTGACGCTGCCGTTCTCGATCCAGCGCTGGAGCTCCGTCCGCGACGGCCCGTCCTCCATCGCCGACAGCGTCGAGGCGAGGAACCGGTCCAGGCGGCTCCCGTCCGCTTCCCGCGGGACCACCAGGACGATCGGGTCGGTCACGTCACCAGATCTTCGACTTGATGTGGCCCTTGGCCTTGATGAGGATGTCGACGAGCGCGCGGTCGTAATAGTTCTTCGGGTAGAGTTCGGGGGCGACGCGGCGCTTGTAGAGCGCGCGCCCCTCCTCGATCTCCTCCGCGAGCGTCTCGAAGAGGTTGTCGTTCGTGATGCCGTTCACGATCTTCTCCTCGTTGTAGAGGGAGAGATCGCTCGCGATCGCGCGCGCGAGACGGCGGGCAGCTTCTTCGGTCTCGATGAGCGGCATCACGAACAGTATCGCGGCCAGAGACCACCGCTGTCAAAGTCGATATATACAGTCCCGGACCTCTTCATGGCTTCCGACTCCCCCACCCTCGCAGCGGCGATCGAAGACGCGGCCAAGGCCGACCCGACGGTGGGCTTTCGCTTCGTCTCCGACGACGGCGTCCCCGGGTTCGGCGGCAAGGCGACGAGCGAGGCCTCCTTCTCGTACACCGCGCTCGAGCGCGCAAGCGCCCGCTACGGCGGGGCGCTCCAGGCGCTGGGCCTCAAGAAGGGCGACCGCGTCGTCCTCATCTGCCCCGCGAACGAGGACTTCATCCTCTGCTTCTTCGGCGCCGTGCGCGCCGGCATCATCCCGGTCCCGATCTACCCGCCGCTCGGCCTCGGCCAGCTCCAGGGCTACCTCGACAACACGCGCCACATCGTCGCCAAGAGCGGCGCGCGCGCGATCGTCACCACCGCCCAGATCAAGCGCCTCCTCGGCACCGTCCAGGCCGCGTCGCCGTCCCTCGAGCAGGTCGTCGCGGTGGAGGCGATCCGCGAGTCGCTCGAGGTGCTCAAGCCGGTGAAGATCGAGCCGAGCGACGTCGCGTTCCTCCAGTACACGAGCGGCTCCACCTCGCGACCGAAGGGCGTCACCCTCTCGCACGCGAACCTGATGGCGAACGTCCGCTGCATCATGCAAGAAGGCCTGAAGGTGAGGCCGGGCGACGTGGGCGTCTCGTGGCTGCCGCTCTACCACGACATGGGGCTCATCGGCTTCGTGCTCTCCCCCGTCGTGCAGATGGTGCCGGTCGTGTTCCTCCCGCCGCTATTGTTCCTCAAGCGGCCGATCGCGTGGTTCCAGGCGATGACGCGGCACAAGGGCACCATCGCCTACGCCCCGAACTTCGCGTTCGCCCTCTGCGTGAAGCGGATCAAGGACAAGGAGCTCGAAGGGATCGACCTCTCGTCGTGGCGCGTCGCCGGCTGCGGCGCGGAGCCGATCCGCCCCGAGACGCTCGAGGCCTTCGTCGACCGCTTCGCGAAGGTCGGCTTCGACAAGAACGCGCTCCTCCCTTCGTACGGGATGGCGGAGTCGTCGCTCGCGATCTCGTTCACCGAGATGGGCGAGGGCATGAAGACGATCTCCGTCGACGGCGACGTGCTGTGGGCGGAGAACACGATGAAGCTCGTCGCCGAGGACCACGCGCACGCGGTGCGCCTCGTCTCGTGCGGCCCGAAGTTCGAGCACCACGACGTCGCGGCGTTCCCGCCCGACGACGCGACGAGCGAGGCCGCGCTCCCCGAGGGCAAGGTCGGCGAGCTCCGCATCAAAGGCCCCTCCGTCATGAGCGGCTACTGGGAGGACGCGGAGCGCACGAAGGAGGCGTTCGCGGGCGGCTGGCTCCGGACCGGCGATCTCGGCTTCCTCCACGAAGGCCACGTCTTCATCTGCGGGCGCTCGAAGGAGGTCATCATCGTCAACGGGCGCAACTACTACCCGCAGGATCTCGAGTGGGAGGCGAGCCACGCCGAGGGCGTACGCAAGGGCAACGTCGTCGCGTTCGGCGCGCGCGACAACGTCGAGCGCGATCGCGAGCGCGTCGTCGTCGCGTTCGAGTGCCAGGACGTCCCCTCCACCGCCGAGTCGAAGGACCTCGCGCGGGAGAAGGCGCACGTCGTCCAGGCCGTACGCAAGGCGGTGCAGGACGGCCTCGCGCTCACGCTCGACGACGTGGTGCCGCTCGCGCCCGGCGTCCTCCCGAAGACGTCGAGCGGCAAGCTGCAGCGCGCGAAGACGCGCGAGCTCTACGAGAGCGGCGAGCTCACGTCGCGCAAGGCGCCGCGCGCGGCGGACAAGGTGAACGTCATCAAGGAAGCGGCGAAGAGCCAGCTCTCGTACTTCAAGCTCGCCGTCCTCGGCGGGCGCAAGACGAAGGACTGATCACTCGAGCGGCGCGAGGTACATCAGCGCGCTGCACGCGTAGGTGTAGTCCGTCGTCTGGCTCGGGTAGGGATCCGGCGTTCCGCCGCGCGGCGCGTCGGCCGCGCGGAGGTAGAGGTCCCCGCATCCTCCTTCGTGGATGCGGTTCTGGAGCGGCCCGGAGAGCGGCGTCATCCCGAGCCACACGCGCTGCTTCACCACCACGTCGAGCGGGCGATCCAGCCGCGCGCTGTTCCAGCCCTTCACCGGCGCCGCGATCTCCGCGCGCGCGAGGAGCGCCTGCGGCGTCCCGGACGGCCTCGGCGCGTACACGCCGAGCGTGATCGACGACGGTGGGGTCTCGAGGTAGACCCAGATGCACTCCGCGCGCCCCGCCGCGACCGCCTCGTAGCCGAACGTGTCGATGACCGAAGCCGGGATGTCGTCGACGATCGAGCCCGCGAGCACGTCGTGACCGACGAGGAGGCGATCCGAGCAGCGCGTCGCCGCGTCGATCGCCGGCACGTCGACCTCGGCGTCCGCGTCCTCCGGCGCCGAGGCGTCCGCGACGACGTCGGATCCCGCGTCCTCGATCTCCGGCGGCGCCGCGTCCGGCGAGCCCGGCGCGACGAACCCGTCGAGATCCGTCATCAACGAGCACGCCGCGAGCGGCACGACGACGAACGCGACGAGACGGCGCACTCTCCTGAGCTTAACACCCGGGACGGAGGCGGGTTGCAGTTTGGAATCATTCTTACTAAGGTAGGCGTCCAAGTTCGATGATGCGCACGGCCGACTCGATGCTCGACGAGCTGAAGCGCGCGGGGCTCAAGCTCACCCCGCAGCGGATGGCGATCGTCCGCGCGCTCGCGACGGACACGTCGCATCCGACCGCGCAGGAGCTCTACGAGCGGCTCGTCCCGTCCTTCCCGACGATGAGCTTCGCGACCGTCTACAACACGCTCGACGCGCTCGAGAAGCTCGGCCTCGTCGGCATGCTGCGCCTCGGCACCGCGGTGCGGTTCGATCCGAACACGAGCTCGCATCACCACGCGGTCTGCGACGGCTGCGGGAAGGTCGTCGACCTCCCCGCCCCCGCGCCTCCGCCGAAGAGCGTCGCGGGCTTCGCGATCCGCGCCGAAGAACGTACCTACCGCGGCCTGTGCCGCCGTTGCAGTTAGAGACGAGAGAACAGGAGAAGAGCCATGTCGAAGCTCAATGGGACGAAGACGCACCAGAACCTGAAGGATGCCTTCGCGGGCGAGTCGCAGGCGAACCGCCGCTATCTCTACTTCGCACAGGTCGCGGACATCGAGGGCCTCCCCGAGATCGCCGGCAACTTCAAGGAGACCGCGGACGGCGAGACCGGCCACGCGCACGGCCACCTCAAGTACCTCGCGCAGGTCGGCGACCCGGCGACGGGCCTCCCGATCGGCAACACGGAGAAGAACCTCAAGGCCTCGATCGCGGGCGAGACCCACGAGTACGAGACGATGTACCCGGGCATGGCGAAGGCCGCGCGCGAAGAGGGCTTCGACGACATCGCGGAGTGGTTCGAGACGCTCGCGAAGGCCGAGAAGAGCCACGCGGGCCGCTTCCAGAAGATGCTCGACACACTCAAGTAGCTTTTCAACGCAGGGGCTTCGCCCCTGCACCCCGCTCGCGCGATGCAGAAAAACGTAAGAACGTTTTTCTGCCGCGCGCTCGCGTCGACGCGGGGACGTGCCCGCGCATTTGCTCTCAACGCAGCTCATGAAGATCAACCCCAAGCCTGTCGCCCCGCCGGCGTTCGATCCGCGCTCCGAGCGCTACTGGGACGAGCGTGACCTCGAGGGCGAGCTCGGGCGCGTCTTCGAGATCTGTCACTCCTGCCGGATGTGCGTGAATTTCTGCGGGAGCTTCCCGGATCTGTTCGCGCGCGTCGATCGCGACATCGAGACGAAGGGCGCGGACGGCGCCGAGCTCCTCGACGCGACGGACTTCGCGTCCGTGGTCGACCTCTGCTGGCAGTGCAAGATGTGTTACATCGAGTGCCCCTACACGCCGGACCAGGGGCACGAGTGGCTCGTCGACTTCCCTCGCCTCGCGATGCGCGAGAAGGCGCAGCGGGCGAAGCGGAACGGTGTCTCGCTCCAGGACCGCGCTCTCGGCGAGCCGGGCAAGCTCGGCGCGATGATGAGCGGCGCGCTCTCGCCGCTCACGAACCTCGTCAGCGAGCAGCAGCTCCTCCGCAAGGTGCAGGAGAAGGTCCTCGGCATCTCGGCCGAGTTCCCGCTGCCGGAGTTCGCGCCGCAGTCCTTCGAGTCCTGGCTCAAGAAGCACGAGCCGCTGCCGGAGGCGGGCAAGAGCGGGAAGGTCGCGCTCTTCGCGACGTGCACCGGCGACTACAACTACCCGCGCATCGCCGCTGCGAGCGTGCGCATCCTCGAGAAGAACGGCTTCGAGGTCGTCCGTCCCGAGCAGGAGTGCTGCGGGATCCCGAACCTCGACGGCGGCGACATCGAAGGCGCGACCGCGAAGGCGCGCTTCAACGTCGACAAGCTCCTCCCCCTCGTGGAGGACGGGATGCTCGTCGTCGTGCCGGGGCCGACGTGCTCTTACACGATGAAGAAGGAGTGGCCCGAGCTCCTCGGCACGCCGGAGGCGAAGAAGGTCGCCGCCGCGACGGTCGACGTGATGGAGCTGATGGAGCGCCTCCGCCGCGAGAAGACGCTCGTGAAGGAGTTCACGACCTCGCTCGGCAAGGTCGCGTACCACGCCGCGTGCCACCTCCGCGCGCAGAAGATCGGCACGCCCGGCGCGCGCATCCTCGGCCTCGCGCCCGACACCGAGGTCGACGTGGTCGAGAAATGCTCCGCCGTCGACGGGACGTGGGGGATGAAGGCGCAGTACTACGAGCTGGGGAGGAAGTACGCGCAGAAGCTGAAGCGCGGGATCGAGAACGTGGAGCCCGCGCTCGTCGTCACCGATTGCCCGCTCTCCGCGCTCCGCATCCAGAAGGAGAACGATCGCGTCGCGCTCCACCCGGCCGAGGCGCTCGCGCGCGCCTACGGCATCGAACCGGAGGCGAGCCTACAGCGCGTGAAGGGAGCGGAGTCATGAAGCAAGTGGAGCGGGCCGAGGTCATGGGGATGGCGGACTACGAGACGATCCGCGATCGCTTCCGCGCGCGCGTCATCCAGGAGAAGAAGGGCCGCCGCGTCTTCCTCGGCGACCGCGCGTCGTGCGTGTTCGAGAACCACGACACGGTGCTGCTCCAGATCCAGGAGATGCTCCGGACCGAGCGCATCACGCGCGAGGCGTCGATCCAGCACGAGATCGACACCTACAACGAGCTCATCCCGAAGGAGCACGAGCTCTCGGCGACGATCCTGATCGAGATCGAGGACAAGGCGACGCGCGACGCGTTCCTCTCCGCGGCGGTCGGCCTCGAGAAGACGTTCTCGCTCGTCGTCGACGGCCACGCGTGCCCGGGCAAGGTCGATCCTTCGCGCGAGGACGCGACGCGCACGACCGCGGTCCACTACGTCAAGTTCGACCTCGCCGCCGAGGCGGAGCGCCGCCTCCGCGACGTGCTCGCGAAGAAGGTGAGCGCGAGCGACGTCGTCATGGAGCTCGCGTCCTCCCACCCGGAGTACCGCGTCGCGGCGCGCCTTCCTGCCGCGCTCGTCGCGAGCCTCGCCGAAGACCTCGCGCCGTGAGCGTCGTGTACGAGCGCGCGGTCCGCTTCGAGGAGGTCGACGCGGCCGGGATCGCGTTCTTCGCGCGCTTCTTCAACTGGTGCCACGAGGCGATGGAGCGCTTCTTCGACGGGATCCCGAAGGGCTACGTCCACCTGATCCTCGGGCGGCGCATCGGCTTCCCCGCCGTTCACCTCACCGCCGACTGGAAGGCGCCGCTCCGCTACGGCGACGTGGCGCGGATCGAGACCGCGGTCGTGAAGGTCGGCACCACCTCGGCGGTCTTTCGCTACACCCTGACGCGCGTGTCGGACGGCGTCCTCTGCGCCACCATCGAGCACACCACCGTCTCGACCGACCTCGACACGATGACGAAGCGGCCGCTGCCGGACGATTGCCGCGAGCTGCTCGAAGCGCATTTGATACGTTCGGAGGAATGAGCCGCGACGCGACGCGCACGATCGTCGAGGGGGCGCCGGCGCGCTCCTCCGACGAGGACGAGCTCGCGGTCGAGTCCACCCTCGCGGACGCAAGAGCGCCGGCGGTGGATCCCGAGTTCGAGTCGACGCTCTCCGACGCGAAGGCGCCGGCGGTCACCGAGCTCGAGCCCACGATCGAGTCGCTCCCGCGCGAGGTCCGTCCGCCGCCGATGTCGGCCGCGCCCGAGACCGTGATCTTCGGCGGGCGCTACCAGGTGAAGGGCGTCCTCGGCGGCGGGGCGATGGGCACGGTGTACCGCGCGCTCGATCGCGCGCTCGACGAGCCGGTCGCGCTGAAGCTCTTGAAGCGTGAGCTCGCGGTGTCGCCCGAGCTCGTGGAGCGCTTCCGGCGCGAGGTGAAGCTCTCGCGCCGGGTCACCCATCGCAACGTCGCGCGCGTGTTCGACATCGGCGCGCACGGGCAGCAGCCGTTCCTGACGATGGAGCTCGTCGACGGCATCTCGCTCGCGGAGATCCTCGCCCGGCGCGGCGCGCTCCCGCCGCGCGAGGTCCACTCGATCGCGCTCGACCTCTGCGCCGGGCTCGGCGCCGCGCACGACGCCGGCGTCGTGCATCGCGATCTCAAGCCGGAGAACGTGCTCGTCGAGACGGGCGGGCGCGTCGTCGTCACCGACTTCGGCGTCGCGTGCGCGCTGACGGAGCGCGATCTCCCGCACGGCGCGGCGGGCGCGCTCGTCGGCTCGCCCGCGTACATGGCGCCGGAGCAGGTCGAGGGCACCACCGATCCCGACGCGCGCGCCGACATCTACGCGTTCGGCGTCATGCTCTACGAGCTGTGCACCGGGAAGATGCCGTGGGAAGGCGGCAGCATCTTCGCGATCGCCGCCGCGCGCCTCGTGCGTCCCCCGCCCGACCCGCGCGCGCGCGTCCCCGATCTCCCCGCCACCCTCGCCGAGGTCGTCGTCCGCGCGATGGCGCGAAAGCGCGAGGATCGCTTCGCGAGCGTCGAGGAGATCGTGACCGCCCTCGCGCGGAGCTCCGAGCTCCCGGCCACCGTCCTCGCGCCGCCTCCGCCGCCCGACACGGCGCTGCGGCGGCCGGCGAACCGCGCCGTCGCGGTGATGCCGCTCGTGAACGGGCTCGGCGCGGAGGCGGAGTACTTCGCGCGCGGCTACGTCGCCGAGCTGCTCGGTCTCCTCGGCGCGCTGCAGAGCCTCCAGGTGCGGCAGACGCCGGCGACCGCGGGCGACGGACCGCGCGAGGTCGGCCGCTCGCTCGGCGTGCAGACGGTCGTGAGCGGCACGCTCGAGCGAACGCTCGAGGGCGTGCGCCTCACCGTGCGCCTCGTCACGGTGGAGGACGGGCTGAACCTCTGGCTCCGCCGCATCGAGGCGTCGAGCGTGCTCCAGCTCGCGCTCACCGCGCGCGCGCACGCGAACGAGATCGCGCAGATCCTCGACGCCGACGGCGACGCGCCGGCCGCGCGCGAGACGCCGGTCGATCCACGCTCCGCCGACTTCCACATGCAAGGGCGCTTCGCGTACCAGCGCGCGTGGTACGAGGCGAACGAGTCGGCGGTGCAGCTCCTCGAGACGGCGCACATCCTCGCGCCGCGCGAGCCCACGATCGCGGCGACGCTCGCGCTCGCGCTCGCCCGCGAGTACGGCACCGGCGGCGGCGGCGAGCCCGCGGCGAACCGCGCGCGCGAGCTCGCGGAGCAGGCCCTCGCCGCCGCGCCGCAGCTCGCCGACGCGCGCGTCGCGCTCGCGGCGCTCCACGCCTACGACGGCGAAGGTGTCGCCGCGGCCGGCGAGCTGCGGCGCGCGCTCGCGGCGATGCCGGACGAGGTCGAGGCGCTCGACTGGACCGGCCGCCTCCTCGTCGAGGTCGGCGATCCCGAGCGCGGCCTCGCCTACCTCGATCGCGCGTACGCGCTCGAGCCGGCGCTCATCGTCTCGCGGCTGTCGGCCACGCTCGCGCGCGCGCTCGTCGGCGACTGGCAGCGCGTCGACCATGACTTCAGCGTCGTCCCGCCCGATCCCGCCGATCGCGTGATGCACTGGATCTACCGCGCGCGCGTCGGCATCTGGCGCGGCGAGGTCTCGCTCCCGCTCCCGGACCTCAGCACGCTCCCCGGGACCGGAGCGGCGTCGATCATGGCGATGTTCCACATCCTCATGTCGCGCCGGATCGAGCCGCACATCCGCGGCCTCGTCGAGCAGATGCTGCCGACGAGACACTCGAGCACCGTCGCCCCGCGCCGCGCGATCCTCAACGCGCAGCTCCGCGCCGAGCTCCTCGCGTACGCGGGCCTCGTCGACGAGGCCGCCGCCGCGCTCGCGGACGCCGACACGACCGGCATCTTCGACCTCGTGTGGCTCGAGCGCTGCCCCGCGATCGCGCCGCTGCGATCGCTGCCGGACTGGTCCCGCATCCACCGCAGCGTCGCGACCCGCGCCGCGCGCGTCCGCGCCGCGCTCGGCTCGAAGGTCTGAGCGAGGAGAGCCTACTCCCCGGCTAATGTCGCGGGGCCACGGTCCTTGACGCGCTCGCTCACGAGCGAGAGGAGGCTCGCGCGATCGATCGGCTTCTCGAGGGTGGGGTTCGTCACCTTCGCGAGGAACTCGCGCGCGGCCTGCGTGAACGCGCCGCCGGTGAGGAACACGACGCGCGGAGCGTGCTCCGGGAACTCGACGCAGATCCGCTCGTAGAGCTCCATCCCCGTGATCTGCGGCATCATGAGGTCGGAGAAGATGATGTCGAAGGTGCTCCCGGAGCGGAGCTTCTCGAGCGCGTCCTCCGCCCGCGTCGTCGTCACGACGTCGTGCTGGCGCGAGAGCACGCGCCGGATCGCGGCGGCGAGCATCTCTTCGTCGTCGACGACGAGCACGCGCGCGCGCCGCTCGGCCGGCGCCGCGCCCGCGGTCGTCGCCGGCCGCAGCGTGCGCCCGTCCGCCGAGCGCGCCTTCGCGGCGGGGAGCACGACGCGGAAGGTGGAGCCCTTCCCCGGCTCGCTCTCCACCTGGATGTCGCCGCCCATCTGCCCGATGATCCGCTGGCAGATCGGGAGGCCGAGGCCGGTGCCGATCCCGGGCGGCTTCGTCGTGAAGAACGGCGTGAAGAGGTTCGGGACGTCCTCCGGCCGGATGCCGGCGCCGCTGTCGGTGATCTCGACGACGGCGCGGCCCATCGCGTCCACGTCCGTCGAGATGCGGATCGTGTTGCCCTCGAGGTTGCCCTCCGGGATCGCCTGCGCCGCGTTCACGAGCAGGTTGAGGAACACCTGACCGAGGCGGCTCTCGGAGCCGTTCACGACCGGCGTCTTCTCGTACTGCTTCACGACCCGCGCGCGATGGCGGATCTCGTTGAACGCCATGCGGAGGCTCGACTCGAGCGCCTCCTTCACGTCCGCGCGATCCGCCTCGCCGTCCTCGTGTCGCGAGAAGAGCTTGAGGTCACGGACGATCTCGCGGACGCGCGCCACCGCCGCCCGCGCGTCGCGCATCGCGGTGTTGAGCTCCTTCTCGTCGCGGTTCTCCGGCGCGCGCGAGAGCATCTCGTGCGTGCTCTCGAGGTTCAGGAGCGCGGCGCCGAGCGGGTTGTTGATCTCGTGCGCGACGCCGGCGGCGAGCATGCCGACCGACGCCATGCGGTCCGAGATCATGAGCTGCTCCTGCGACGCCTTCTCCTTCGTGATGTCGTGGAAGACGCACAGCGCGCCGGTGATGGTGCCGTCGGCGCTCTTCAGCGGACGCGAGCTCACGCTGAGCCAGGCGCCCTTCGGCGCGCCGGCGTTGCGGAGGAAGACCTCGACGCGGTCGACCGCCGTCCCCGCGAGCGCGCGGCCGATCGCGTGCTCGGCGACGGGCGTGCTCCGATCCGCCTCGTAGAGGCCGTAGTGCTCCGACCACTTCGCGAGCGGCACGTCGCTCCGCGGCATCCGGAGGACGGCGTCGGCGCCCGCGCTCCACTCCTTGATCGCGCCGCTCGCGTCGACGACGACGACGCCGTCGGGCACCGACTGGAGCACGCTGCGGAGGAGACGCTCGGAGCGCTCCGTCTCCTCGCGCTGTCGCTCGAGGTCGCGCTCGGCGAGCCGCTTCTGCCGGCGCACCTCGGCCTCGCGCAGCTCGCGCTCGATCGCGGGGAGGAGCCGCGCGAAGCGGCCCTTCGTGACGAAGTCGTTCACGCCCGCCTTCAGCGCCTCGACCGCGTGCTCCTCCGCGAGCGTCCCCGACACGATGATGAACGGGATGTCGAAGCCGAGCTGGCGCGTCAGGCGGAAGGCGGCGAGGCCGTCGAAGGCCGGGAGCGACCAATCGGAGATGATGAGGTCCCACCGCGCGGTGGTGAGCGCCACCTCGAGCGCGCTCTTGCTCTCGACGTGGGCGTGCGAGCAGGCGTAGCCGCCGCGACGCAGCTCGCGAAGGAGGAGATCGAGATCGTCCGCCTCGTCCTCGATGACGACGACACGGAGTTCTGTTTTCCCGCTTTCGCCGATCTCCACCTCGACGATGATAGAGAACGCCGGCCGAAACAGCGCGGGAAAAGGGATGACGCTTTATGCCGCCTCGACCGGGACGTCGGGTGGAGGCGGCTCAGGCGCTCGGTTGTCGTAGAGGAGCTCCATCGGGTCCTCGCCCGTACGCCGTAGCTGCATGATCTTCCGCACCATCACGAGCCCGAAGAGGAACAGCGCGATGCACGCCCACTGCGCCGGCGTGATGCCGCCGTAGCGCGGGTCCGCGTTTTCCATGTCGCGTACGCGTAGGAAATCCATCGCGAATCGGACAGGGGCGTAGGCGAGGGCGACGGCGGCGATATAGGAGCCGGTGGTCAGCTTCCGGCGCCAGGTGAGCGCCAGCATGGTCGCGAGGACGACCGTGAACATCATCTCGAGGAGGCCGAGGTCGAAATGGGGGGTCGACCCATGGCGGAGCTCGATCGGCCCGAGGTGGATCGTCTTCGTCGGATCGGACGGGCCGAACGCGACCGCGAGGAGCGTGTCCGCCGTCGCCTTCATGCCCTGGTGGTCGTGCACGACCGCGCACCCGCTGCGCCCGAAGATCCACGCGACCGGGAACACGCTGAGGATCAGGTCGCAGAACGGCATGATCGGCATCGGGACGGGCCGCCTCTTGAACGACGAGATCGTGAAGAGCGGCGTGCGGAGGCGGGGCACCGCCTCGAAGTACTTCCAGAGGACGACGCCGATGAGCCCGCCGACGAACCCGCCGAACGAGGAGAGGCCTTCCCAGAGGAGGAAGATCGACCACGGCCGCTTCACGACCTCGGCGGGGTGGTAGAAGATCTGATCGAGCATGTGGCCGCCGAGGAACCCGGCGACGAGCATCCACGTGATGAACGAGTTGAGCTTGTCGAGGTCGAGGCGGCGCTGCCTCGCGCGACGCGTCGCGAGCCAAGTGCCGATGATGACGCCGGTCGCGACGAGGAGCCCGAACGGGTGGAGCGTGAGCGGCCCGATCTTCAGGTCGGGGACGTGGATGTAAGGGATCATCGAGGCTCGGATGGCTTTCTACCATGAGGTGAGCGGATCATGACGGCGTCCTTGTCTCCAGGCTTCGTCCCCGCCGTCACGACGCCCTCCCAGCCGTTGCAGGACCGAT
Organism: Labilithrix sp.; assembly: GCA_019637155.1. Classification (NCBI taxonomy): domain Bacteria; kingdom Pseudomonadati; phylum Myxococcota; order Polyangiales; family Labilitrichaceae; genus Labilithrix; species Labilithrix sp. Next base: position 351,819 of record JAHBWE010000003.1, read on the forward strand.
GATAGAGCTCGTCGCCACGGCGCAGATCCTCGCACGTGCCGGCGGGGAACCGGCGCTCGAGCGCGCCCTCGAGCCGGCCCAGCGCGAAGATCTGGGCCTCGGTCCGGTCCTCCGGCGCCGACGAGTCGAGCCGGACGATCTGGTCCGCTTCCGCCCAACGCACGATGAGGTCGCTTCCTTCCAGCGACGACGCGACGACGACGCCGTCCTCCTCGACGAGGCGGGTCTCGAGCGTGAGCAGGCGCGACTCACGCTCCGGGCGCGTGGGGAGGAGGAAGAAATGGTCGTCCTCGCGCGCGGCGGGGACGCCGCCCCAGGTGGCGCCGCGCGGCCCCTGCATGAGCGCGCGCAGGCTCGGCGACGCGTCGGCGCGCGGCTTGCCGTACGTGTCTTCGTCGAGGAAGACGCCGAGCGCGCCGAGGATCGCCTCCCCCACCGCGCGCCGCTGGACCGCCGCGCGCTCGAGCCGCGCGTCGTCGTTGCGAACGCGGCGCGCGAGGTCCGCGAGCTCGGCGTCCTCGATGCTCGACTCGAGCGCGATGAGGAGCGCGAGCGCGGCCTCGGCGTGCGGGCCGTCGGGGAGATCGGTGAGGTAGCGGCGCGCCGCCGCGCGCGAGGTCTGCGCCTCCTCGAAGTAGCGCTGCTCCTCCTCGTCGAAGATCGCCTTCACCTCCGCCGCCCACACGCCGTCCGGATGCCGCTCGAGGTACCGCTTCGCCCGCGCGAGCCGGATCCCGTCCGCCGCCGCGACGCGGAACGCGCGATAGTCCTCGAGGTCGTTCGGGGGCGCGGTCACGGCGCGGAGCCCGGCGCAGCCGCTCACGACGAGCACGGAGAGCGCGAGGAGGAGCTTCGCCGAACACGGTGTCATGGCGCTCCGGCGTCGACCGCGAACGGCGGGAGCGGATCGTCGGGGACGTGCTTGCAGAACTCGCACTCGCTCGGCAGCGCGGGCGCCTCGTCGGCGACGTAGGTCGCGAACGTGCCGCACGACGCGGCCTCGAGCGCGCGGAGGCACACCCGCGCGTCGTGGCTCACCGGGCGGCAGGTCTCCGGGATCGTGGTGTCGGGCGCCTTCGCCGGATCGCACGCGCGCGTGCAGCGGCCGCTCGCGATCCCGCACTCGCCGCAGCGGGCGCAGTCGAGGTCCTTGCGATCGAGCACGAACTGCTCCGCGTTCATCTCCGTGATCTCGGCGCCGCAGCCGCCGACGTCGCCCGCGGTGGGCGCCATGCAGAAGAGCGCGAGGACCCCGGCGGCGAAGACGGCGCGCCTCACGGCAGCACCTCGTAGGTGCCGATCAGACCGAGCTGCCCGCTGAGGATCGGGTATGTCGCGGTCGCGACCTCCGCCGTCCCCGTTCCGTAAATGACGTTACCGACGACTTCCGCAACTACGCCGATTCCGCCGAGAAAGAAGAACGCGCCGCCGACCGCGCCTTCGAAGCCCCACGTCACGTCCGGCGACAAGAGGACCGGGATCCCCGCGCGGCCGTACGCGGCGAGCGCGCCCTTGCGCCGCCAGAGCATGTACGAGGGCGTGAAGACGACCTGCCCCACTCCCTCCACGCCGATCGAGGTGCGGAGCGAGGGCCCGTGCTGGAAGCCGAGCGGATCGCCGAAGAGCGTCGCGGCGAGGCCGAGGTCGAGGTACGCGGGCGTCCGCGAGACCGACTCGGCGTCGCTGCCGAGCGGGGTCGAGAGGCGATACGGGTTGTTGAAGCGGAGCCCGGCGCCGCCCATCACGGTGGCGAAGACCTGCGCGTAGCCCTTCTTCGTCTCCCACCACGGCACGCGCCGCGGAGCCTCCTCCGCGCGCGCCGCGCGCTCACCGACCGATCCGAGGAGCGCCAGGACGACGGCGCCGGCGTAGAGAGGCCGCATCAGCCGCGGTCGACCCGGACCTTGGGCTTCGCGCCGAGGAGCGCGAGCTGGCCGCATGCCGCGCTCACGTCGTCGCCGCGCCGTCGCCGGATGAAGCAGGGATACCCCGCGTCGGTCACGATGCGCTGGAACGCGAGGACGCCGTCCATCGCGGTCGGTCCGAGCGTCGACGCCTCGATCGGGTTCATCGGGATCAGGTTGATCTTCACCGGCAGGCCGGCGAGGAGCTTCGTGAGCTTCCGCGCCTCCGCCGGCGCGTCGTTCTTCCCCGCGACGAGGGTGTACTCGATCGTGATGCGGCGTCGCGCCGGGAGCGGATACGCGCGGAGCGCCGCCATGAGCGCGGCGAGCGGGTACTTCTTGTTGATCGGCATGAGCCGCGTCCGCGTCTCGTCGTCGGCGGCGTGGAGCGAGATCGCGAGGCCGATCTGTCCCCCGAAATCCGCGCCGAGCCGCGCGATCTCGGGGACGAGGCCGCTCGTCGACACGGTGACCTTCCGCGGCGACAGGCCGATCCCCTCCTTGTGCGTGAGGAGCCGCAGCGCGCGCGCGGTGGCCTCGTAGTTGTGGAGCGGCTCGCCCATGCCCATGAGCACGACGTTGCGGAGCTGCTCGCGCTCGTCGAGCCGCGCGCGCCCCGCGAGCACCTGCGCGACGATCTCGTCGGCCCGCATGTGGCGCTTGAGCCCGGCGACGCCGCTCGCGCAGAACACGCACCCCATCGCGCAGCCGACCTGGGTCGAGATGCACTGCGTGACGGGGATCGACGCCTTCGGGTCGGCCTCCTCGCCATCGCGCGCGGGCTCGTCCTCGTCCTCGACCGCCGCCGCCGCGTCGGCGTCCTCTTCGCGATCGGCGGTGAGGCGCGGGATGAGCACCGTCTCGACGTTCGCGCCGTCGCCGAGCGCGACGAGGAGCTTCCGCGTGTGGTCCTGCGCGCGCCGCTCCGTCACGACGTCGAGGACGCTCGAGAGGCCCTCGCCGGTGAGCTTGGTCCGGAGCGCGGCCGGCAGATCGGTCATCTGCGCGGCGTCGGTCACGCCGCGCTGGTGGATCCACTTGAAGACCTGCTTGCCGTGGAACGATCGCTCGCCGAGGCGCGCCATCTCCGCCGTCCATTCCTCCGGCGTGCGCGCGAGGGGCGTGAGAGCGACGGCGGCCATGGTGCGGGGTGTAGTCTAGCCCGATTTTCCTTTGGCTTTCGCCTCTTCCCAGTACGCGTCGAGGACCTCGAGCGGGAGGTTCTGCCGGTGGTCGCCCCAACCGCCGTGCTCTTCCTTCACCCGCTCCTCGACGTGGTCGAAGCGCTTCGTGAACTTGTCGATCGTGCGGCGGAGCGAGCCCTCCGCGTCGACCTTCACGTGGCGCGACAGGTTGACGAGGGCGAAGAGGACGTCGCCCATCTCCTCCTCGACCGCGGCCGCGTCGCCGGCCTCGATCGCGCGGTCGAGCTCGCCGAGCTCCTCTTCGACCTTGGCGCGCGAGCCGCGCGCGTCGGGCCAGTCGAAGCCGACGCGCTGGACCTTCTCGCCGATCCGCTGCGCGCGGACGAGGGCGGGCATGCTGCGCGGCACGCCAGCGAGGATGCCGCGGTCCTTCTTCTCCGCCGCCTTCAGCTTCTCCCAGTTCTTCAGGACCTCGTCCGCGGTCTCGACGTCGAGGTCGCCGAAGACGTGCGGGTGGCGCGAGACGAGCTTCTCGACGATGCCGCCGACGACGTCGTCGAGCGCGAACGCGCGCTCGGCGCGCGCGAGCTCGGCGCAGAAGACGACCTGGAGCAAGAGGTCGCCGAGCTCTTCCTTGAGGAGCGACCGGTCCTTCGTGTCGATCGCGTCGATGACCTCGCAGGCCTCCTCGAGGATGTACTTCCGGATCGACTCGAGCGACTGCTCGCGGTCCCAAGGGCAGCCGTCGGGGGCGAGGAGCCGCCGCATCACGCCGACGAGCCGCCGCACCGTCGCCCCGTCCTGCTCGTCCAGCGCGGGCACCGGCCGCGGCTCGTCTTCGTCGAAGGTCGGAATCGCCATCGCCTCCGACCTACCACGCGGGTCTCCGCTCCTGATACGTTTTCAACGGTGAGCACGGCTAGAGCAGCCGCGAAGGAGCCGCGAGGATGAGCACGGCGGCGAAGGAGCCGGGGACGAGCTTCCGCCGGAAGATGTACTTCCTCGCGTTCGTGCTCGTGCTCGGGCTCGCGTACGTGCTGCGCGGGGTCCTGGTCCCGCTCTTCCTCGCCTTCCTCCTCGCCTACGCGCTCGATCCGTTCGTCGATCGGCTCGAGGTGCTCCGCGTCCCGCGCCCGCTCGGCGCGATCCTCGTGATGCTCGGCATCGCCGGGCTCTTCACCGTCGTCCTCATCTACGCGATCCCGCTCTTCGTCGACGAGGTCGCGGACGCGAGCACGACGCTGCCGGAGAAGATCCGGCGCCTGCAGGCGCGCATCGAGCCATGGTTCGCGCAGCAGCTGCACGTGAAGCTGCCTCACTCGGTGAACGACCTCTCGAAGGCGGCGGCGGAGCGCCTGCAAGGCGGCGCGGCGTGGGACACGGGGCGCACCGCGCTCTTCGGCACGCTCGGCTACGTCGGCGTCGCGCTCTCCGCGCTCATCGTGCCGGTGTTCGCGCTCTATCTCCTCATCGACTTCGACCGCATCGTGAACAAGGTCGAGCAGCTCATCCCGCGCCGCTGGTCGCCCGGCATCTCGAGCGTCGCGCGCGACATCCACAAGACGCTCTCCGGCTACGTGCGCGGCCAGCTCACCGCGAACGTGGTCCTCGCCGCGCTGTACGCGACGGGGCTCCGCGTGGTCGACATCCGCCTCGCGGTCCCGATCGGCGTGATGACCGGCATGCTCGCCTTCGTCCCCTACGTCGGGTTCACCGCGGGCCTCCTCTTCGCGCTCGGGATGGCGATCCTCGACTGGCAGAGCGCGGGCACCGTCGTCGGCGTCATCGCGGTCATGGGCGGCGTCCAGATCATCGACGCGATGGTGATCACGCCGCGCATCGTCGGACGCTCGGTCGGCCTCGCGCCGCTCGAGGTGATCCTCACGATGATGGCGGCCGGCTCCCTCTTCGGCTTCCTCGGCGTCCTCCTCGCAGTGCCGCTCGGCGCGGTCGCGAAGATCCTGATCCAGCGCGCGGTGCGGGCCTACCTCGCGTCGTCGTTCTACAACAAGCCGGCGGAGAGCCCGATCGAGACGGTCGGCTCCGTACGCCCGAAGCCGCCGTCGGAGCCGATCGCGGCCGTCATCCTCCCCCCCGCCCCGGCGATCGTCGTCCCGCAGCCTCAGCCGAAGCGGTAGCGGTAGCGCTCTCGCTCACGGCTCGCTCACGCGTCCGCGTCGCGCTCGCCGACGATGCTGGTCGCGAACCAGCGGCGGAGGGCGTCGCCGGTGCCGTGGCGCGCGATGCCGATCATGAGCTTCGCGACCGCGGCCTCGACCGTCATGTCCTTCGCCGAGATCGCGCCCGTCGCCGCCGCCATCGCGCCGCCCTCGTAGCGGCTCAGGTCGACGAAGCCGCGCAGGCACTGCGAGACGACGACGACGGGGACGCCCTTCGCCTGCGCGTCCTCGAGCGCGGGGAGGAGCGCGAGCGGCACGTTGCCGGTGCCGTAGCCCTCGAGGACGAGGCCGCGCACGCCGGAGCGCACCGCCGCGCGCACGAGCGTCGGGTCGAGGCCGGGGAACACGCGCACGGCGAGGACGCGCGGCTCGAGGCGGTCGTCGAACGCCGCGAGCTCTCCCGGCGGAAGCACGTGCGACGCGACCTCGACGTCGAGCCCGAGATCGACGAGCGGCGCGACGTGCGGCGACGCGAACGCATCGAAGCCCCACGCGTCCTTCTTCGTCGCCCGCACGCCGCGGAGCGCCTGGTCGCCGAACACGATCGCGACCTCGGGCACGCGCAGCGTCGCGACGAGGCTCGCGGCGACGAGGTTCTGCCGCGCGTCGGTGCGCGCGTCGACGAGCGGCTTCTGCGATCCGGTCAGCACGACGGGCTTGGGCACCGGCCCGAGCAAGAGCGCGAGCGCGCTCGCGGTGTACGCCATCGTGTCGGTGCCGTGCACGACGACGATCCCGTCGTACCTCGGCAGCGCGCCATGGACCTCACGCGCGAGCGTGATCCAATCGCCGGGCTGCACGTTGGCCGAGTCCATCGAGAAGAGCACCTTCGTCTCGACGTCCGCGACGCGCGGCAAGCTCGGTATCTCACGCACGAGGTCCGCGCCGGAGGGCCCGCCCGCGGTGCGGAGCTCCGCGGTCATCATGAGCGTGCCTCCGGTGAGGAGGACGAGGAGGCGTGGCATTCTCAGAAGAGGCGCTGATCGACCTTGATCGTGTCGCCCTGCTGGAGCTTCACATCCGCCCGCGCATTGTCGGTGATCGCATCGACGCTGACGACCGCGTTGACCGCACCGTTGGGCACCTGCCGAATGACCTGGACGTGGTTGGTATCCGCGAGCGGCGTGAACCACCCCGCCGCCGAGATCGCCTGCACGAGCGTCATCCCGTCCGCGTACGGCTGCGGCCCCTGCTTCGCGACCTGCCCGATGACCTGGATCTTCTTCGAGTTGTAGGCCTTCACCTTGACCTGCACCTGCGGCTCGACGAGGTACTTCGCCTTGATGAGGCCGTCGTGAATCGCGGTGGTGATCTGCCGCGGCTCGAGCCCCGCCGCCTTGATCGGCTCGATGTACGGGAAGAGCAGCGTCCCGTCCGCGCCGATCTCGTAGTCCTTCGGGAGCTTCTCCTCACCGACGACGACCACCTCGAGCAAGTCTCCGGGACCGACCTGTTGATTGACGACGGGCTCCGGCAACTTCGGCGGCGGCGGGTAACTCTTCACGCACGCCGGCACGAGGAGCCCGACCGCCCCAACGAGGAGCAACGTCAGCAGCTGGAGGAGCAGACGCGCGAACACGGTAACCCGGAGCGGAGGGTTAGTCGTCACACCGTGCCCGTCAAGCGCGCTCAGTAGAAATAGCGCACGCCGAGGAACGCCTGGAGCCGCCCGTAGTTCATGTCGAACACGCCCGGGGTCGTCGTACCAGGGAGGGTGCTGGCAGGCAGAAGCGTATCGCTAAACTGACGCGTGTAATCGATGGTCGTGTTCAGGCCGAACGACTGCGTGAAGCGGTACTCCGCGAAGAGCGAGCCGATGAGGCGATAGTTCGTGAATTCCCCGACGGAGGACGCAGGCGAGCCTGGGCCCACCGTCCCTGCGAAGAACACTTCAGGGTAGTTGAGCTGCTCGCCGATGGCGCGAAGCCGCACGACGACCCGACCACCAAACCAATACTCGAGCCCGGTGTAGACGCGATTGCTTCCATAGAAGTTGCCGAGAAGGCTTCGTTGGAAGTCGCGCTGAAAACCAACCTGAATGCTCGAGAGCAGGAGCGTGGCCTCGCCTGGCTGATCGGTCCCGCCCTGACCCTGACCGACGTAGAATGTCCCCTCGACCTGCGCGTTGAAGCTGTCGAACTGACGCGTCGTCACGAGCTGAGGATTCTCGAAGAACGTCGCGCTGTATCCACCCGCGACCGTCGTCCCGAACCAGTTCGTCACGAGCCCGGTGACGCCGAGACGTGAACGAAGCGGCGTCGAATTGTTCAGGAGGAACGCTGCGCGCGGCGCGTCCGGATAGCTCACGAACCCGAGGATGGCCTCGCTGAAGAGCGCCGTGCGTGGACGGAACTTCCAGCGGTCGCGAATGCTGACCTCGTGGGTTATGCTCGAGAACGGCACGCCGTTACTCTCTTCATAAAGCGAGGCTTGGAGGGCATACCCCGCACGGAGATCCAGCGTGCCTCCGCCCGGCAGAAACGTCAGATCGCCGCCGAGGCGAATGTCGTTGCGATTGAAGGCGAGGTTCGGATCAGCGAAGACCTGCGGCTGGATGATGCGCGCATAGCTCCCGAACACGCCAAACGCGACGTGACCGCCTTCGTTCACCCCGAGGCGGGCGTTGGCGTTGAGGCTGACGTTGTGCTGATTGGTATATCCCTTGCCAATGAAGAAGCGGCCAGTGCCCGAGACCCCACCCCGAAAATTGATGAAACGCGGTGTAAGCTGGGGCGGCCCCGCATCCGTCCGACGCTGAATACCGAGCGTCGAGATGTAGAACGACGGCGTGACACGAATGACCGCAGCGTCGGTCGGCGGCAAGCTCGGTGCACCGTTGACGATGTTCGGACCCGAGTTGCTCGAACGAAGGAACCAGTTCGAGTCGTAGCCCCCCTCCGCCCCGATGCCGGGATGAAGCTCCAGATCCCCCGTTCGAATGCCAGGCCCCTCCGCGAAGCGACGATCGGCGAGCCAACCTTGCGCGCTCGCGCTGCCCGACCATCCGAGGACCGTCAACGCAGCCGCGACGGAAGCTCCCCGCCACGCGTACCGCACCGACTTGGCCGAAGGATTCGTCATGTCGAAGGACGGGCCCCTGGCGCCCGTTACGGAAAGAAGAGCTACTCGGAGCTGACGTTCACGGCAACATCGAAACAGATAGTCGATCGACGCGATCCAGCTGCGACATGCAGCGCGAGGCGGCGCGGTCGCTACTGCGTACAGCTAGTGCACTGCGGCGGACCGATGACGACGGTCGGATCGGTGAGCGGTGGCGGATAGGGCGCCTCATCCGGCGGGATCTGTGGATCGATCTGCACCGTCGTCTTGGTGTCTCCGATGAACGCGGCCTCTTCACCAATGCACTGGTTCGCCTCCGCGACGAGCTGCTCGCTCCGCTGGCGAAGGACCGTGATGATCGTGAAGTTGTGATTGGAGAGCTCGACGTCGTTCCGCTTTACGGCGGCCTCGAGCTGCGAGAAGCGCTCCCTACCGGAGCGGACCGCGACGTCGATCTGCGACGTCTTGTCGTTGAGACACAAGGTCTTCACGACGTCTCGCTGCTTGCGGGCTTCGCCGAGCATCTTTCGAACGCCGTTCGCAGCCCCCTCCATGCGCTGCAGGTGCTTGTTGCCTTCCTGCATTTGCTCCGTAGGCGTCAGCGTCGTCTTGCGGGAAAATGGGACATCACCCGCGCGGCCTTGATCGCCACGCGGCGCATCGCCCCCTCCTCCTGGCTGCGCGGCCGCCGGTCCCGTAGCGAGCGCCACGAGAACGGCTGCGAGCGACCACTTGACGACGGAGGAGATGCGCATGAGTTCCGGACGAGACGACTCTAGTTTGTCGCTTTCGGAGTGTCAACGCAAAATCCGGACGGAAAACGGAGCAATTTCGGCAGTTTGCGCCATTTTGACGCACACAAAACCGCGTTGACGTCCCGTTGGATGCGCATCAGCACGATGGCATTCACGACGTGCGTTGGCGCGACGCTACTTCCCCTGCTGAACGAACGTCACTGGGATCTGTAGCGTCGAGCCGCCGCCGCCGGGGGGGTCGAATTGGGCGCGCTTCACGTGGCCGGCGATGCAGTTGGCGACGGAGGGGGAGAGGCCGCTGTTCGAGGCGATGTCGGCGCTCGAGACCTCGCCGTTCGGGCCGACCTTTGCGCTGATGACGACCTTGCCGGACATGTTCGGGTCGCTGTTCAGGCCGACCTGGTAGCACTGCTTGAAACGCGGACGGAGGCCGGCGATGACGCGGTCGGCACCGGAGACCGGGACCGTCGCGCTCGTGCCGCCGAACTGCGGGTCCGCCGCCTTCGGGCCCTCGACCTTGCGCTCGCCGCCGGCCGTGTCGCTGCCCGTGCCCTTCGTGCCGCCGCCGAGGGCGCCGAGGCCGCCGCCCTTGCCGCCTCCCTGGACCGCGCCGCCGCCGCCGCCGACCTTGAGGTCGCCGGTGCCGTGCGCGACGCCCGCGCCCGACGCCGCGGCGCCCGAGAGGTCGACCGGCGGGATGTCGCTTCGGTTGAGGGCACCTTGCACGGAGGAGCCGCCGCCGAGCGCGGCGAGCATCTGCATCTGCATCGCGTCGGCCTGCGCCGCGAGCGCGGCGGCCTGCTTGTCGCCGACGCTGCCCGCGGAGCGGCTCGCGCCGGCGGAGCCCCTCGAGCCGCCTGCGCCGCCGCCGGCGGGCCTCGACGCGGCCTGCGCCGTCGCCGTCGACGTCGCGTTCGTGCTCGGATCCGTCGGCGTCTCCGTCGCCGGGGGCGGCGGGATGTTCTTCATCATGTCGACGAGACCCGCGACGTTGAAGTCGTCGCCGACGACGGGGTCCATCCAGTCCGAGTACATCGCGCCGACGAGGCCGAAGTGGAGGAGGAAGCTGAACGCCGCGATGATCGTGAGCGACCAGTCGATCTGCGCGGCGATGCCGCCCTTCACCGCGAGCGGCAGCTGCGGGCGCGGCTGCACCGGCGGCGGCGCGACGAACTGGAAGAGGAACGTCGTGTCGCCGATGACGACCTTGCCGCGCGCCTCCTCGCTGAGCTTCACCTGGTAGACGTTGTTGACCTTCTTCGCCTGCGCCTTCAGCGCGTTGAGGTCGCTGATGCCCGACGCGAGCGCGACGCGGCCCGTCATGCCGTCGAGGAAGTTCAGGTAGTAGTCCATCCCGATGAGCTCGAAGAGCTTGAACATCGGCGGCACGATCTGAGACTGGATGACGAACGTCGCGCGCTCGTTCGAGCCCACGTTCACCGTCGTGCGCTGCTTGATGATGCGCTCTTCGACGACGCGGCCAGCCTGGACGAGGCCGATGCGCAGGACCTTCGGGCCCGTCTGCACGGACATCGCCCGCATCACGGCGGTCATCTGACCGGGGCGCGCTGCTCCTCCAGGTCCTGCTTGCTGTCCGGGTCCGGGTCCCATCATCGCGAGATACTCCTGGAGCTAAGTGTCCAAGACAGACGAGGCGCAGACGGGAAAGTTCCCACCTGCCGCGATCCTACCGCCAACCCCGCGTACCGGCACCAAAATCGTCCGCGACGCGGGGGCGCGCGGGCGTGTGGGGTGCTGTCAGCTGGAGAGGGCGATGTCGCCGTGCGTGGCGGCCTCGAGCCGCTCGATCATCCGGTCTGCGGCGTCGAGGCGGTCGCGTGACAGGCGGCGCGCGGCCGCGTGGGCCGCGATGCAGAAGGCCGTCGCGACGACGCCGAAGGACGCGACGCTCACGGCGTCGTTGAGCAGCGACCGGACGAAGAGCTCGCCGAGCTCGCCGGTGAGGTCCGGTGCGTCGACGAGGCCGCGTCGCATCACGAGGGTCGCGAGCATGATGCCGGCGCTCGTCGCGATGGATGCGCACACGCGCGGGACACGGTCCCAGCGCTTGATCCGAAGATCGAGCTCCGTGAGCTGCTCGTTCACGAGCGCCGCGCGCGTCTCGGGCTGCGTGACCGCGAGCGCCGCGAAGAGGTCACGCTCCCAGTCCGCCCCCGGATCCCGCTGCGCCGCCGAGCGCAGCGCGGCGACGGGGACCGCGCGATCGAGCGCAGCGACGACATCGTCCGGATGCAGCGCGGTCGGCGCAGCAGCAAAGAAGAGCCGCCGCGCGCTCGCCCCAACACACGCCGCCGCAACGAAGACCGACACCGCAACGATCACGACGCAAACCTACCGCCCACGCACGTCGAAGCGAAGAGCCCGGAAATCCGCGCGCGCGCGAAGACCTACCGTCGAAGGGGCCCCAGAAGCCCTTGGGCCGGGATGGCGGAGCGCCTGGGCGTCGAGCGCAAAGACCTACCGTCGAAAAGGGGCCCCAGAAGCGGCCGCGCAAGCGGGCGCGAAGCGCCCCGAGCGCGCAGCGCGAGGGCCGTGTCTGGGGTGGGGGTGTCGGGGGCGAAGCCCCCGACGTTGGGTAAGCCCTCAGAACGGGTCTTTGCGGGATGCCTCCTCGATGCGATCGAGGAACGGCTGACGGAGCTCTGCGAGGGTCAGCTTCGGCTGGATCTTGCTCACGTCGACCGAGGCGACCGGCTTCTGCACGCGGCCGACGATCGTGACCTCGTTCAGCGTGATCACGCCCTTCTGCTGCGCCGATGCGTCGCCGGCGAAGAGCGCGAGAGCACCGAGGGTGAGAGCGAACAGAGCCTTCTTCATGCGGACCTCTCTCGACAGACTACTTCTTCGCCGGCGGCGCGCCAGGCGCGGGCTTCGCCGGCGCGGCGGCGGGGGCCGGGGTTTGTTTGAGCTCGTTCTGCTTCGCCTGCGCGCGCTGGATCAGGTCGTCGATGTCGTCCTGCACGCCCGGCGGCGGCTTCGGGCCGCGCATCGTGCGGTAGCTCTGGAGCTCCTTCAGCGCGGTCGACACCTGCGTGTCCGCCGTGTAGCCCGGGATCGTCGGCGCGGTGAGGAACATGAGGCCGAGGTCGTAGTGCGCCGCGGCGAGGGAGGAGTCCTTCGCGAGCGCGAGCTCGAACTCCTTCTTCGCGTCGGCGTAGCGGCCGAGGAGGCGGTACGCGTCGCCGAGGTTCAGGTGCGCGAGCGCGTTGTTCGGGGCGAAGCGCGTCGCGCTCTCGAGCACCGGCGCGGCCTCGGCCGCGTTGCCGGCCTCGAGGCGCATCGAGCCGAGGTTCACGAGCGCCTCGACGAGGTCGGGGCGGCGCTTCACCGCCGCCTCGAAGTCCTGGAGCGCGACCGCGCGCGAGCCGCTCTCGCGGAGCATGAGGCCGCGGAGCAGGTGCGCCTCCGCGTTGTCCTTGTCGCGCGGCGGGCTCGCGTCGCCGAAGCCGACCAGCACCGCCTTGAGCGCGTAGTCCGCGAGCGACATGCGGCGCGCGCGGTAGTGATCGCGCGCGATCGTCACCATCGCGTCCTTGAAGTCGGGATCGATGCGGAGCGCGTCCTGCGCGAGCTGCTGCGCGCTCGCGTGATCGCCCTGGATGCTCTTGAGCTCGCCGTGGCACGCCGTGAGGCGCGCCGAGTTCTGGCGCTTGTTGCGCTGGCCCTGCATGAACGTGTCGGCCTCGCCGCGGTGGCCGGTGCCCGCGAGCAAGAGGGCGTACGCGCAGATCGAGAGCTCGTGGTCCGGGTTCGCCGTGTACGCGCTGCGGTACGACTGCTGCGCGCCCGCGACGTCGCCCTGGCGCTCGAGCACGACGCCGAGCGAATACGGCGGCGCCGGCGACTTGCCGTCGAGCGACTGCGCCTCCTGGAACTTCTTCTTCGCCGTCGCCAGATCGCCCTGGAGCCACGCGTTCCAGCCCTCGGTGTAGCGGCTGAGCGCGGCGCCGGTGAGCCCCGACGTCCCCGCCCCTTCGACCGCGCCGAGGTCGGTCGTCGAGCCGGACGAGCCGGAGCTCGACCCCGGCGGGGCCGCCGCGCCGCCGCGGAGCGCCGAGTCGGGGGTCTTGCCCTTCTTCTCGTCGCCGCCGCCGCACGCCGCGACGAACAGCGCCAGGAGCGAGAGGGAGATGAGTGTACTACGCATCAATCTTGCTCCTTACGGCGCGGGCGGCAACGAGGTCTGCGCGCCCTGCGCGGCGGGGAGCGCGGTGAGGCCCGGGCGCGTCTGGACGTACATGTTCGTGGTGTACGTGAGCTTCGAGGCGCCCTTCGTCGTCGGGTCCGGGGTGTTGCCGACGTACTGGGCCATCTTCGCGTCGCCGATGATGTCCGTGTAATACGCGAGGCGGCCGACGGCTTTGGTCACCGCGGCGTTCTTGACGTTGAACCTCCGCGCGTAGGCCACCGCCGTCGCGTAGCGGCGGATCATGATCTCGTCCGCGCCGTCGAGCTCCTGCTGCTTCTTCTGCTTCCAGAAGTCCTTCACCGCGTCCTCGAGCTCGTCCGCCTTCGTCATGAGGTCGTCGCGACCGCTGTTGCGCATCGTGTCGAGCATCTTCTCCTGCTGCAGCGTCATCAGGCGGATCTTCCCGGCCGGGACCGGGTTCGGACCGGTGTACGTGATCGTGTTGTAGAGGCCGCTCCGGAGCGTGTCGAAGATCGCGCCCTGGCGCGCGAACGCGGCCGGGACCCAGTCGAGCGACTCGTACTTGCGGATGATCTCCTGCTCGAGCTTGAGATCGTACTTCTGCGCCTCCTCGGCGTTGATCTGGTACTTGCCCTTCTTCGCCTTGCCGTCGCCGAGGACGTCCGCGACGGCGCCGCCGTAGACGTGCTTGCTCGGCACGTCGAACTTCTGCGTGATCTCGTCGTCGAGGAGCGTGAACGCGGCCTCCGCGGCGTAGTCGACGTAGGGCGGCTTCTGCGCCTCCGCCGCGCCGTTCTTCGCCTTGTAGTTGTCCCAGGCGAGGACGGTCTGCTGGAGCCACGTCTTGAGGTCGGCCTCGTTGCCGACCTTCTTCATCTTCGCGACCTCGTAGGCCGCCTCGACGACGAAGCGCCCCGCGCCCGCGTTGCCGCGGTTCGCCTGGACGTACGCGATGAGCGCCTGCTGGCCCGACTGCCGCGTGCTGCGGTTCGTCCCGGTGTCCGCGCCCTTCGCGTCCCACTGCTTGTAGTCGAACGACGCGACGAGGTAGTCCGCGTTCGCCTTGTCCTCCGCGCTCGGGTGGAGGCGGAGCATCGTCTGGTACTCGTTCTGCATCCGGCCGCGATCGCCGATGTTGGCGTAGAGGATCATCGCGTTCCGCGCGGCCTCGCGGCGCTTCTCCTCGTCGAAGCGATCGGTCGCGGCGACCTTCTCGTAGGTCTCCGCCGCCTTCGGATAGTTGAAGAAGGAGTAGTACGTCGTGCCGAGCGCGTCGTACGCGTCGGCGAGGTACTTCAGCCGCTCGCGGTAGAGGTTCTGATCCGCCTTGATGTCCTTCTTCGGATCGCCTTTCTGGAGCGCGTTGAGCTGGGCGTTCGAGCCGTACTCGCTGATGAACTTGTTGTAGAGCGCGATCGCCTTGTTGTAGTCGCCGATCTGCTTGTAGGCGTACGCCGCGTTCATCGCGCCCTCCGGCGCGTCACGGCGCGTGGGGGCGTCGTTGAGGGCGATCTCGTAGAGCTCGCCGGCCTCCTTCCAGATCGGGCGCTTCGACTTCGCGTCCGGGTTCTTGCACGTCTGGCCGACCTTCGCCTCGCAGGCCTCCTCGAACTTCTTGCGCGCCTTCTGGTAGTTCGCCTCCTGCCCGATCGGGCCGGTCATGTTCGAGGCCTCGGCCTTCTGCTCCTCGTTGACCGCGCAGGTGCGCTGCTTCTCGGCCTCGGAGAGGCGCACCGCCTCGTCGGCGTCGCGCGTGACCGTCGCCATCGTGAGAAGGCGGTTCCAGGCTCGGTAGCCGTATTCGTTCTGCCCGCAGTTGTCCTTCCACATCTTGTCGAAGCGCTGCTTCGCGACGTCGAACTGGCCGTAGAGGAAATACGTCTCCGCGATGAAGTACTCGTACTCGAGGCCGCGCTTCAGCGGGTCGAGGCTCGGCGGCACGGCGTGGATGTACTCGTCGCGCGCGTTGAGGCTCTGCTGCACGACGGGGGGGATCACGTCCTTGACCACGTTGCGCGTCGACGGATCGGGCCCGTCGAACTTCACCTCTTCGCGCCGCTCGATGCCGACCGTGCCGCCGGTCTCCTTGAAGCGCGCGTAGGCGAGGTCGCGATCGATGTCGCTCACGTCGACGACGAAGAGCGCGGCGTTGTCGAGGAACTTGTCGTCCTCGTTCGAGTCGCGGACCTCGATCGCGGCGGCGAGGGCGTCGTCGATGTCCTTCTTGCTCGGCTCGTTGAACGCCCGCGGTGCGTTGTTGTGGAGCGTGACCTGGATGCGGACGTAGTTGCGCCGCGCGTCCGCGTTCCAGTAGCGCGACTCGTAGGCGTCGGGCGCGTTCTCGTCCTGCTTCAGGTACCCCTGCCAGCCGACCGCGGCGAGCTTGTACTCGTTCGCCGCGCGCGAGAGGAGCTCGATCTGCCGGCCCGGATCGTTCGAGGCTGCCTGCGCCTCCGCGACGGCGGCGCGCGCGTTGGTCGTGTGCTGCGCCGCGGCCTGGCGGAGACCGCCGCGGACGAGGCGCTCCGCGTTCTGGATCGCGGCCGGGTTGTCCTTGTTCGCGTCGACCCACGGCGTGTTGCCGATGTAGTTCGCGAGCTTCGTGCGCGCCTCGAGCGCCTTCTGCGCCGTCGCGTCGTGCTCGGGCGTGCCCGGGCGCTTCGTGACGTTCATCTGGTCGTACGTCTCGGCGATCGCGTTCTGCGTCTCCGGCGCGGTGGGGTCCATCGGCCACCGCTGGAGCATCGTGTCGTAGACCTCGATCGCGTTCGAGAACTGGTTGAGGCTCCGGAACTCGTAGGCGAGCGCGCGGTAGATCTCGATCGTCCACGGCTTGTCCTGCGGGATCAGCGTGGGGTCCTTCACCCGATCGATCGCGATGTGGAGCTTCTTCTCCGCCTTCTCCGGCGAGGGCTCGGTGTCGAGGATGTCGGGCCGCATGATGTACGGCTCCCAGTCCTGCGGCCCGGTGAAGTCGATGTTCGTGAGCGAGCCCGCGATGTACGTGTACGCCTCGGTCCGGAAGTCGGCGCCGCGGTCGCCGGTGATCTTCTCCTGCTCGTCGGTGTAGAGGAGGAGGTTCACGAACTCCTTCGTCGCGAGCTCGTAGCGCTGCTGCTTGAACAGCGTCCACGCGTACTTGTAGAGCGCGACGCCGTAGAGCGGCGGCTTCTTGTACTTCATGCCGCGCGCGTACGCGCTCGCGGCGCGGTTGTAGCCCCACACCGCGGCGGGGTCCTCCTTCGTCACGCCGCTCCCGAAGTCGAGCTGATCGAACTCCCAGTTGCCGATCTGCCACCACACCTCGGCGACGTACTTCGGGTCCTCGCCCGGGCGGAGCGAGGTCTGGGGGATGAACTTGCAGTCCTCGGGGTAGACCTCGGTGTAGACCGTCTCCGGGTTCGCCTTCGTCGGCGCCTTCGGGTTGTTGTAGCGGCGCCGCCACGCCGTCCAGTGCGCCTCGTCGCCGTCCTGCGGCAGCGGCTTCACCGTGTCCCGCTCCTTGTCCTTCGGATCGACGGCGACCGGGTACGGGTAGTGGTTGTGGCAAACGAGCGAGCGCCAGACCTGCTGCGACTCGGGCATGCGGCCGGCGTCGTTCAGCGCGTGACCGAGGAAGTAGTAGATTCCGGCGATTTCGCGATATTTGGGATATTCGCGAACAACGCGTTTATAGAGACGGATCGCGTCCTTCAGGCCCTCCTCGAGCGGCGCGACCGCGTCCTCCGAGCGCGAGCGCTCTTCGTAGAGCGCGGCGAGGCGGTACATCGCGTCCGGCGTCGCCTCGGGGTGCGCGCGCGGGCCGTCGTACGTCCGGATGAACTCCTCGAGGCGACGGATCGCGACCTCGCGCGCCTTCTTGAGCTCCGCCTTCTCGATCGCGATCTCCTGGTCGAGCCCGGAGAGGATCTCCTTCTTCTTCGTCTCGTAGTGGAGCTTGATGATGGTCGTGACGGTGTCGCGGTACTCGCGCGCGCCCTTCTCGTACGCGTCGACCTCCTGCCGCATCGCCTCGAGCGCCGCGATCTGCGCCGGCGTCGGCGGAGGAGGCGGCGGGTGGAGCTTCCGCGCCATCGCGGCGGCGGTCATCGCGTTCTGGGCGCTGCTCGGCGCGCCGGCGTCGGAGGAGGCGGCGGCGGTCGGGGTCGCGGCGCCGCCGTCGCCCGCGGTCGGGGCGGCGGAAGCGCCGGCGTCGGTGGTCGCGGCGGTCGCGCCGGCGTCGGCGCTCTGCGCGGAGGCGGTGGGCGCAAAGGCGATCGTGAAGAGCGCGATCAGGAGCGCGCCCAGGTGTCGCTTCGTCGGCATGGCTACTTCGCCGCCTCGGTGTCGCCGGCGTCGTCGAGAACCTCGCGCAGCTCTTCGTCGAGGAGCTGCTCCTCGCGCGCGCGCTCGGTTTGGAGGTTGTGGACGCGATCGAGCTCCTCTTCGCGCACCTCCCACGCCTGCTCGGTGATGCCGACGTCGGCGCGGAGGACGATGCCGCGGATCTTGTCGCGGACGAAGAGGAAGTTCCGCTTCGCGACCTCGCCGACGAGCTCGTGCGCCTCGCGGTCGAGCGCGCCGAGCTGCATGTTGTACCCGTTGATCTTGAGGCGCTCGGTCTCGACCTTGTTCTGCATCTCGGCGAGGCGCGCGCCGACCTGCGCCTCGAGCTCGCCGAACTGTGCGATGAGGCGGTCCTCGACCGCGCGCGACTGCTCGAGCGCGCCCTGCACCTTGCCGGCGTACTTCGCGGCGTCGCCGCCGCCCTGCCCCTGCGCGGCGAGGGCGACCTCGCGCTCGATCGCGTCGCGGAAGGTCACCCGCGCCTGCGCGTCGCTCTGGTAGCGCGCGTCGCCGAGGCCGACCTGCGCGCGGCCGACCTCGATCTGGTGGCGGAGGTCGGCCGCCTCCTGCTGGCGCTGCTTGAGGAGCCGCTCGTTCTCGTCGAGCTCGTCGTTGAAGCGCTTCACCGAGGAGGGATCGCGCGCGAGGCCGCGCTGCGCGTCCTCCTTCAGCATGCGGCGGAGGCCGTTGATCGTGGCGTTGAGGTAGTCGATCTCGACCCCGCGGCGCGTGAGCTCCTGCGAGACGTTGTTCCACTGCCGCATGCCCTGGTAGTCGCGGTCGTTGAAGTCGTTCTGCGCGACCGGGAGCTGCCCCATCTGGGTCATCAGCGCGCGACGCGTCGCGCGGACCTGGCCGATCTCGCCGCCGAGGCTCTCCGGCTCCTCGGAGTCGAGGCCCCGCGCGATCATGAGGCGCATCTTCGAGATGCGGTTCAACAGCGAGAGCGCCTTCTCTTCGCCCGCCTTCAGCTCGGGGAACGCGCGCACGCGGTTCGAGGCGCCGAGGATGATCGAGAGCTTGTCGATGAGCTGGTAGCTCTGGCGAATGAGCTGCTTGCACTGGTTGACGTCGTCGATGACGGCGAACGCCATCGCGCCGTCCTCCGCCTCGCGCGCCCAGCGCACGGCGGTGGGCGGGAGCTGCTCGTTCTGGTCGAGCACGTCGAGCTGCTGCTGCGAGAGCTTCTCGTAGTAGACGGCGGGGTCGGGCGTGTGCGCGATGAAGTCCTCGAGCTTCGCGCGCATCGGCTCGTACTCCTCGCGCACGCCGAGGTAGAGCTGGAGCGCCTTCTCGAACGAGCCCGCGCGGAGGAGGAGGTCGGCGCGGAGGAGCGTCGCGTCGCCGGCCTGCGCCGAGCTCGGGTCCGCGATCGAGAGGACCTCGAGCGCGCGCTCGGCGCGCTGCACGTCGCCGAGGCGGACGTAGACCCACGCGAGCTCGTAGAGCATCGTCCCGAACTCGGGCGAGGAGCGGCCGACCTTGGAGTAGGCCTCCGCCGCCTGGGTGTAGCTCTCCATCTCGTAGAAGAGGCGGCCGATCGCCATCCACGAGAGGTCGATGACGTGACGATGCTCGTCGGTGTCGGGCGCGAGGTCGGTCGCCGCCTTGAAGTACTCGATCGCGGACTTGTAGTTGGTGGGCGCGACGCGCGCGGTGCCCTCCGTCCCCGCGGCGGGCGGCGGCGCGGGAGGGCCGGCTTGCTTGATCGCGACCATGCCGCGGAAGTACCGCGCCTGGTGCGTGTACGGCGTCCCGGCCGGGATCTGGTCGAGCGCGCCCGCGGACTGCGAGTAGTCGCCCTTGAAGTAGTAGGCCTTCCCCTTCGCGTACTGGAGACCGGCGTCGGCCTGCGAGGGCGGCACTTGATTGAGCTTCGAGAAGATCTCGTCGAGGCCCTGGAGGTCGTTGATGCGCAGGCACACGTCGATGAGCCGCGCGAGGGCGCGACCCATGTACGGCTCGAAGCGCGGCTCGGTCGCCTTGTCGACGATCTGCTTGTAGTCGCGACGCGCGGACAGATACTCCTTCTGCGCGTAGAAGGTCTCGCCGCGGAGCCAGAGCGCGTCGACGTACGCGAGCGTGTCGGGGAACTCCTCGAGGATCTCGCTGAACACCACCGTCGCGCGCGGGTAGTCCTTCGAGCGGTAGAGGATCTCGCCGTTCGCGAGCCGCTGCTCCACCGAGTAGCGCTCGGCCCGCGCCTTCTCGATCGCGGCCTGGACCGCGTTCGCCTCGATCGAGACGGTGCTCACTTCCTTCTGCGCGGCGGCGCCGTCGGCGTCCGCGTTGGCGGCGCGCGCGGAGAGAGGAGCGATCGCGAACGCGACGCCGATGAGCGCCGCGAGACCGGTACTGCGGCGGCGCATTTACTTTCCTCCGCCGATTTGGACGCTGCCCGACGCGCCACCGGACGGGCTCGTGACGGTCGCCCCCGCGCCGCCGGGGCCGAGCGAGGCCACGCGCTCCGCCCACTCGATGGTGGGGCGCTGCTCGAGCGGCGTCGTCACGCCGCCCTTCTCGAGCGCGGTCGCGACGAGACCGAGCGTCTTGCCTTCGACCGCGGTGAACGAGTGCGCGCTCTTCACTTCGAACTTGTACCCGCGGAGGTACGTGAAGACGCCGTAGCCGTTGCCCTGGAAGTTCAGGATGACCTGCACGGTGTGGTCGCCCGGCGGCATCGAGCCGTTGAAGATCGGGATCTCCTTCTGGTCCGCGAGCGCGCCCGTGTCGTCCTGGCGGTTGTACTGGACCGCGCCGTCGACGACGAAGAGCGCGCGCGTCAGGCGGAACGCGCTCGACATCTCGTTCTTGAACACGACCTCGGCGCGGGAGCCCGCGGCGCCGCCGGAGATGATCGTGTCGGAGAGGAGGGCGAGCCGCGTGTGGCTGCGCCGGATCTGGTCCTTCAGCTCGTCGACGCGCTGCTCGAGGTCCTTGAGGCGGACGGAGTAGGTCGCGCCGTCCATCGCGGGCTTCTCGGGGATCGGCACCGCCGGCTGCCCCGCCGCGCTCACGCCCGCGTCACCTTTCGCGTCCTTGGCCGACGCCGGCGCGGCGGTCGCCGCGGTGGGGGTCGCCGCGCCCCCGTCCTTCGCTGCATCGGCGGGCTGCGCCCCCGCCGAAGGACCGAGAACACACAGGAAACCGAGGGCCACGGAGAACGAAACCAGAGCCCCGACAGCGCGACGACGCATGACGCGATTCCCTTTCAAGAAGCCGGATGAATGGCCCGAGCCCGTGGACGCCACGAAACCGAACCGTTACCTCGACGAAGCGAGCACGAGTGTAGGCGTCCAGAAGGGTCCATGGCAACGGCCGCCCACCTGACCACTATCTCTTCCGACACAGTTTGGTCGCCCTTCTCACCAGCAATGCGACGCATTGCATCATTTGCCAGCCCGGGGCCCCAGAAGCGGCCGCGCAAGCGGTCGCGAAGCGTCCCGAGCGCGCAGCGCGAGGGCCGTGTCTGGGGTGGGGGTGTCGGGGGCGAAGCCCCCGACGTTGAGAAAGAGAACTTTGTTCGCGAAGGCCCGTCTCTATGGCCCATCGGACCCAAGGAAATGAGAATGCTCGTCACGAAGGGAGTAAAGTGGGCTGCGAGAGGCGCGCCATGGTGCGTGTGCCTCTCATGGCTGTTCCCGGAGCGATGCGAGCATGACCGGCGTACCGAAGCGCTCGCAGGATCCGCCCGACGAAGCGCTGATGCTTCGCTACCAGGCGGGGGACGCTGCGGCGTTCGCCCAGCTCGTCCGGCGGCATCAGGGCGCGCTCTTCAATTTCGCGCTCCGCCAGGTCCGGGTCCCGCAAGTGGCGGAGGACGTGGTGCAGGAGTCGTTCGTCCGGGTCGTCCAGAACGCGGCCGACTTCAAGCACGAGGCGCGCTTCACCACGTGGGTCTACACGATCACGCGCAACCTCTGCATCGACCACCTGCGAAAGCGAGCGCTCCGCAAGCATCCGTCCCTCGACGAGTCGCGCGGAGAGGAGGGCGACGGACCGACCTTGGGTGAGCAAACGGCCGACCCGCGCGCCAGCGTCGAACGCGAGGCGACGGGCACCGAGCTCAAGGAGCGCATCGCGCTCGCGGTCGACAAGCTGCCCGACGAACAGCGCGAGGTCTTCCTCATGCGGGAGATCGCGAACCTGCCGTTCAAGGAGATCGCCGAGATCACCAACGTCCCCGAGAACACGGTCAAGAGCCGCATGCGCTATGCCTTGGAGAGGCTCCAGGAAGCGCTCGCCGAATACGAAGAATATGCCCGCGCCCTGCGCTGAGAGACTTAACTAAAGGAACTGTCGAAGATGGACTGCGAGAAGGCCGAACCCCTGCTGCTCGACGAGCTCTACGAAGAGCTGGACGAGCTCACGAGCGCCGCCGTGAAGCGCCACGTGTCGGGGTGCGCCCGGTGCGCGGGTGTCTTCAACGGCATGCGGTCGGCGCGCAGCGCGGCGGCGCTCCCGATCATGGCGGTGCCGGTCGGGCTCGAGGAGAAGATCCTCGCCGCGGCGAAGGAAGCGGCGAAGCAGCAGAACAACGTCGTGCCGTTCAAGGCCAAGGTCTCGCGCGTCATCTCGATCGCGGGGAGCTGGGCCATGCGCCCGCAGACCGCGATGGCGGCGGTCTTCCTGCTCATGATCGGCACGAGCGCGTTCCTCATCCGCTCGAAGGACTACCGCAGCAACGACTCCGCCGTCTCCGTGACCGTCGCCGGCTCGCCCTCTCCGACCGCGGCCGGCGTCGCGCAGAGCGAGACGATCGACGATCGAGCCGCCGCGTCCGCGCACGGTCCGTCCGCGCCGCCCGTCACGCGCCCGCCGCCGATGCCCACCGTGGCGGCGATGGAAGCGCCCGCGGCCGCCGGTCCGGTCGATCGGATGGCGCGCGGCGATCTCGCGGAGAAGGAGCAGCAGGGGCAGGCGCTCGGCGCGCTCGGCGCCGACAAGGACGAAGGAAGCCACGC
This sequence comes from Labilithrix sp., assembly GCA_019637155.1. Classification (NCBI taxonomy): domain Bacteria; kingdom Pseudomonadati; phylum Myxococcota; order Polyangiales; family Labilitrichaceae; genus Labilithrix; species Labilithrix sp. Next base: position 374,324 of record JAHBWE010000003.1, read on the forward strand.
CGGCTACGGCGGAGCTCCGCCGCCCGCCGCGAACGCGGGGCCGCCCGCGGGCGCGCCGATGGCCGACGGCATGACCCAGCAGCCGGGCGCGATGGCGCGTCACGCGGGCAAGAACGACGATCCCTACAGCCTCGGCTCCGCCGCGTTCCAGGCTCGCAACTACGCCGAGGCGGCGAAGCAGTTCGACCTCGCCGCGAAGAGCGGCGATCGCAACGCCGAGCTCTGGGCGGCGGAGAGCGTGCGCGAGGGCCAGGGCTGCGCGATGGCGGTCGGCCGCTTCGAGGCGCTCGCGAACAAGGCGCCGGGGCAGTGGGTCGGCAACGAGGCCTCGCTCCGCGCCGCGAAGTGCCAGATCGCGCTCGGCCAGACCGACGCCGCGAAAACGCGCCTCGCCGCGCTCGCGCAGTCGTCCACCCATCAGCAGCAAGCGCAGGCTACGCAAAACGACCTGAACCAGGCCATCGCCGCGAAGAGCGGCAGCGCGACGGTGAAGGGCGCCGCCGCCGCTCCGCGCAAGGCCGCGGCGAAGCCCGCTCCGCTCGCGCCGCGCAGCGAGGCGAGCGAGGCGGAGAAGAAGGCCGTCGACCACGGCTACTGACGAATGCTCGCGGATCCGCTCGCGCTCTGGGCCAAGCTCGACGCGGAGCGCGCGCTCCATCCCGCCGATCGCGCCGTCCTCGACAAGACCGAGCCGGCGCGCTCCCTCGTCGCGGAGCTCCTCCCGAACGGTCACGCGCGCGACCTCTGGAGCGCGTGCGCCCTCCTCGGCCGGATGATGGCGGACGAAGGTGCCTCCCCTTCCCTCGCCGCCGCGACGATCGACAACGCCGCGACCGCGCTCGCGCCCGTCGACGCGGCGCGCGTCGCCGCCGCCCGCGCTTCGCTGCTCGAGGGCTACGTCGCGGCCGCGCGCGAGCACGAGCTCCACGCGAGCCTCGCGGCGTGGGAGTACCCGCGCTGCGTCGTCACGATCGAGGAGGGCGTCGTCGCGGTCGCGTGCGGCCGTTCCGCCGACGACGCCGACGGCCTCGCCGCGTGGGCGGAGCGCGTCGCCCGCGCGCTCACGAAGGCGAAGGTGAAGCGCGCCATCCTCGCCGGCGACGACCGCGCGAAGTCCGAGCTCGCGAGCGCGCTCGAGCTGGTGGGCATCGCGCTCGGCCCCGCCCCGAAGCGCTGGCTCCCCTGGCGCCGCTAAAGTCTTCAACGCAGGGGCTGCGCCCCTGCACCCCGCTCGCACGATGCAGAAAAACGTCGGAACGTTTTTCTGCCGCGTGCTCGCTCTACAGGGGGTGGTGGGTCGTGAGGAGCTTGGCGAGATCGGTGTTTGGGGAGGCTACGCAGATCGTGGTGTCGGGCTCGAGGCGGCCGCAGGTTGCGCCGGCGGCGCGGAAGGGCGCGACGTCCTCGGGGCGGGAGAGGACGTAGATCGTCGCGGCGTCGAGGCGACCGGATTCCACGTCGCGCGTCAGCTCGGCGCACGCGCGCTTCGCCGCGGCGCGGTTGATGCGCGCGAAGTATCCGCTGTTGAAGGTGAGCCCGGAGAGGTACGCGCGGTACGCGTAGCGGATGCTGAGGTCCTCGTCCCACGGCGTGCACGCTCTCCAGATCTCCATCGGATAGAGCGCGAGGTGCCGGTAGTCGCCGCGCGCGCTCTCCCATCCCGCCGCGTAGGGCGCGCCGGACGGCTTGCTCGCGAACTTCGGCCGGACGTGGTCGGGCTGCGCATCGACGATCTGGAGCGCGAGCGCGACGGCCATGATCGCGGCGGCGATCGCGGGGCGGGCGGAGAACGCGCGAACGACGATCGCGATCGCGACGAGGAGGGCGACGTACGAGAACGTCCAGACGAAACGACCGGACGAGCGGAGCGGGCTCAAGATCGACGAGAGCCCCGGCGGGAACCAGGGGATCATCGCGAAGACCGCGAGCCCGAGCGATGCCCAGCGGAGGGGACGCGGGAGGAACGAGAGGTCGAGGCCGCTCCGCCTCTCTCGAACGAAGGCGACGCAAGCCGCGACGACGAGCGCCACGCCGCCGAGGCCGAGATAGGCGAAGCCCTCGTACTGCGATTTGCCGGAGGGCAGCGCCGGCAGCACGCGCGAGTGCCCCATCGAGTCGAAGAGCGTCAGCGGCGACGCCGAGAACTCCCCGATCCCTCCCGCGCCCGGATCGACCCCGCCGCCGAAGTACCCGATGAGGAGGAAGACGACGAGCACGGCGATCGAAGAGCCCGCGCTCCATCCGAGGAGCTCCCGCCGCGAGAGGGCTCCGCGCGCGTGGTGGTGGTAGAAGAGGCCGACGCCGAGCACGAGCGCCATGATCGCGAGGTACGGGTGGATCCCCGCCGCGAGCAGGACGACGCCCACCATCGCGCGCCGCGCGCGGGCGTGCGCGCCCGGCGCGAGGTGGAGCCCGATCGCGGCGAGCAGGAGGAAGTGCGAGCAGAGCGTGTCGTGCGCGAGCCGCTGCAAGAGCGCCGGCGCGGTCGCGAACATCAACCCGCCGAGGAGCGGAACGAGGTGGCCCTTCGCGACCGACGCGACGAGCCGCGCGCCGAAGAACCCTTGGAGCGCGAAGCACAGCCCCAGCCACGGTCCGATGTACTGGACCTCGAGCGGCAGGAGCGACGACAGCGGCTTGAGCGCGATCGCGACGATCGGGTTCGAGTCCGTGTAGCCGACCGACGTGCCGAGCGGATACGCCGCGCCGCGGATCGCGCCGAGCGGAAAGTGCCACCCGTCCTTACGAAAGAAGAGCCACCCGAGAACGTGCTGCGCCCAGTCCGACGAGAGCAACCAGTCGAGCCGCGTCGGCGACAGCGCCCCCGCCCCCCCGTGCCACGCAAACCACCCAAGGCCCCCAACCCCCGCCACGACCGAAACACCGAGCCGACCAGAATCGCGCAGCCCCGACGCATCGCTCATGCACCGAAGAGGCTACGCGAGCCCGTCACAGCGAGCGCGCGGCAGAAAAACGTTCCGACGTTTTTCTGCATCGCGCGAGCGGGGTGCAGGGGCGAAGCCCCTGCGCTGAAAACTCACCAGCGAAGCGTCTGGAGCCCCCACTCGCCGAGCGAGGCGATGCCGCGGTCGGGGCCGAGGAGGACGTGCCAGCTGTAGCCGTAGCCGCGGAGCTCCGAGGACGAGAGGAGCTTCGGCGTCGCGCTCGTCGTGTCGTAGACGCCGATGCCGTTCTCCTGCCACAGCGCCACCTTCGCGCCGCTCGCCGCGAGCGGCCAGCGCGCCTGGCCGACGAGCTCGCTCACGATCCCGAGCTTGCCCGCGCGGAGGCCGCCGATCGCCCAGAGGCCACCCTCCTCCAGGACCGGCGGGTCGTAGTAGCCGCCGGGTCCCGGGTTGTAGTTGCGGTAGTCGTAGATGCGCTCGTGCGTGACGTAGATGCGGTCCTCCGCGAGCTGCACGCCCCAGAAGTGCTGCGACGGCGGCGTGTACGTCTGGCGCAACGTCACCTTCGTGTCGGTGACGTCGGCGAGCTTGAAGTCGCGAGCGACGCGGACGCAGGCGCTGTTCTCCCAGTCGAACCAGCCGCGCGTGTACCAGTCACACTGGCTGTAGTCCGTCGCCGGCGTCCTCGTCACGCGGTAGTCCGTCGTCACGATGCGCGACGACGGCGCGTCGACGTGGAGGAGCGAGCCGGGGACGTTCACCGTCGCGAGCTGCTTCGTCGTCCCGGCGAGGTTCACGCGGTCCATGTAGAAGCGGACCTTCCCCTTCGTCGTCGGCGACGGGACCCAGCGCGACGTGAGGACGGTCGTGCCCATCACGTGGAGCGGCGTCGTGCCGAGGCTCGGCGGGAGCACCACCGGCCGCTCGTGCACGAGCTGCGTCGGATCGGCGAAGTCGATGACGTGGAGCTTCCGGCGATACTCGTAGTGGTACTCCTTCTTCGGGCCGCCGGAGCCGCTGGAGCTGCTGGAGCCGTAGTAGTCCGGCTCGTACGGCCTGCCGTTCTCGTCGACGTACTCCGTCACCACCTCGAGGTACGCGAGCTTCGAGCCGACCTGCACGTACGCGTCGCCGGAGCCGACGAGGCCGCCGTTGTAGTAGCCGCCGTAGAAGCCGTAGCCGTCGAGGCCGACGCCGCAACCGCCGTAGTAGCCGTAACCGCCGTAGACCGGACGCGTGAGCGGGACGGAGGTGCGACCGACGATCTTCGGCGCGGCCGGGTTCGACGTGTCGATCGCGGCGACGATGACGTGCCCCGCGTCCGTCGACTGGTAGTCGTACTTGTAGACCGGCAGCGTCATCCACACCGTGCTGCCGCGCGAGAAGAGGCGCGCGTCGTACCACGCCGTCCACGACGAGTAGCCGTAGGAGCACTGCTGCTGCGGCGCCGCGAGCTCCGCGAGCGACACCTTGCCGACCGCGTTCGCGTCGTCGGCGTTGTCCTTCGGCGTGAGCGCGAGCATCGCCTCGCCCGACCACCAGTCGTTCGTGATCGCGGCGATGTGCGTCGGCGTCTCGACCATGCGGTACGCCGGGTTCGAGAGATCGAGCTCGTCGAGGCGGGCCGGAGCGTCCCGCTTCGCGATGTCGAAGGTCGTCACGTTGCGATCCGACATGCCGAGGAGGCGCCCGCCGGGGAGCACCATCGCGCGCTTCGGCTGGCCGCGGTTCGGCGCGAGGCCGCGGAGCGTGAGGCCCGTCTTCGCGTAGTCGATGATCTGGATGCCGTTCTGCGCCTGCTCGCAGGTCGCGCCGTCCCAGCGCCCGTAGCTCGCGAACGGGACGAGGATCGTCCCCTCCTCGTCGAGGACGCGGATCGCTTTGTGGATGCGATCGGCGTCGGCCGCGATGTGGCCGCCGCTCCCGAAGGCGACGCGCGTGAGCATCGTCGGGTTCTCGAGGTCGCTCACGTCGAAGAGCGACACCGCGAGCTTGCCGCCCCAGTTCATCTGGTCGTAGCCGAAGCCGACGAGGCGATCGCCGCGCGGCTCCATGTGGAAGATCCAGCCCGGCATCTCGAGCGCGGCGGCCTGCTTCGGCTGCGCCGGGTTCGAGAGGTCGATCGTGTAGAGCGGGTCCGTCTGCTGCGCCGTGATCGCGTAGCCGCGAACGCCGTCGAAGCGCACGCTCCGCAGCGACTCGGGCTCCGGCAGAATCAGCTCGGTCTGCCCGAGCGGCGTGATGCTCGCCGCGCTCGTCACCGTGAACGTCTGCACGCGCGGGTTGATCGTGCCGTTGGGGCCCCACCATCCGTTGCCGTACTGGCTCACGACGCGGAGCACGCCCTCGTGCTCGTCCATCTGCCAGCGGCTGTTGATGCTCCCCGCGATCGCGACGTCGGCGCCGCGCTTCAGCTTCCCGGACATGTCCGAGATGTCGACGACCTGGATGACGGAGCCGCGGTTCGCGTCGCCGCCCGACCAGTCCCAGGAGGGACCGCCGATGTACATCCGCTGGTTCGTCGCGCTCACGCTGCGCTGCCACCAGCTGTAGTCCTTGCGCGGCGCGCGGAACGCGATCTGATCGATCTTCGCGACGCTCGTACCGCCCACCGCGAACGAGGTCACCGTCGTCGACGGGAGCTCGTTGCAGTTCCAGCAGTAGCCGTTCTCGAACGTGACGAGGTAGAGCGAGCTCCCGACGAGGCGCGAGTCGGCGATCGAGCCCGGGACGTCGTAGTGACCGACCTCGGTGATCTTCGCGGGGTTCGTGACGTCGAGCTCGAGGAGCTCGCTCGTCTGCACCCACTTGCCGCCCCTGCCGTCCTGGATCCAGCGGCCGAAGTCGTTCAGCATCACGTGCGCGCGCCCGTTCTCGACGTACATCTCGAACGGCACGCCGTCGGTGCGCTTGCGACCGAGCAGGCGAAGGTGCGTCGGATCCGAGACGTCGACGACGGCGAGACCGCCGTACTGCGAGAGCGCGTAGAGACGGTTGCCATCCAGCTTGACGATGTCAGCCTCCTGGATCGCGCGCGACGCGCTCTCGCCCGCAGGAGGGGCCGGACCGCCGGACGACGCGCCACCGCTCGACGACGACGAGCCCGCGCTCCCGTCGTTCGAGTTCGAGCCCGAGCTGCCCGAGCTGCCACTCGACGAGGAGTACTGGCCGTTCGGGCTGTCGGACTCGAAGCCGTTGTCGACGACCTCGACGTTGCTCGTCGGATCGATCGGATGCTTCGTCGTCGGCCCCGGCCCCGGCCCCGGCCCCGGCACGGGCGCCGGCTCGCCGCTCGACACGCCGCCTCCCCCGTCATCACCGCAGCCAACGGCGACCAGCGCCCCCAGGATCAACGAAGCCGGAAACAGCCATTTGCGTTGTGCCATGGACTCTCCTGCCCCCGGCTGAGCACACACTGTGCCGCCCACTAACCACTCGACATCACGTGCCCAAAGCCAGCCCGCGCCCCCATCCGGCACAGATTGGCTCACCGCATCACAGCCTCTCGCGGGGGTGGCGGAGCCTCCTCTCGGGGTCCGAGGAGCGCGCGCCCCAGCCCCGGGAGAGGGCGGACCCGGCGCGCTCAGCGCGCGGAGAGACCCCCGGCGGGAGAGCTCGAGAGGGCAGAGCCGGCGGAGCCCTCTGAACAAGAACCCCCTCTCGCGGGGGTCCGGGGGCGGCGGAGCGCGCGCTCAGCGCGCGCGGAGAGACCCCCGGCGGGGAGAGTGTGAGAGGGGCAGAGCCCCTCTCACCATGAGAAACTCTGGAGGCCCCACTCGCCGAGGGAAGCGATGGCGCGATCCTGCGAGAGGAGCACGTTGGAGCTGTAGCCCCAGCCGCGGAGCTTTGCCTCTGCCATGAGCTGCGGCTGCGCCGAGGCCGTGTCGAAGACCGCCATGCCGCTGTCCTGGAAGATCGCGACCTTCGTCCCACTCGCCGCGAGCGGCCAGCGCGCGTTGCCGCCGCGGATCTCGCTCACGATCGAGAGGCTGCCGCCGCGGAGACCGCCGATCGCCCAGAGACCGCCCTCTTCGATGATGGGCGGGTTCCAGACGTACGAGCCGTACGCGTCGGTCGTCCCCTGGTAGTTCCGGTAGTCGTAGACGCGCTCGTGCGTGACGTAGATGCGATCGTCCGCGAGCTGCACGCCGTTGAAGTGCTGCGACGGCGGAGTGAAGGCCTGGCGGAGCGTCACCTTCGTGCCCGCGACGTCCGCGAGCTTGAAGGAGCGATCGACCTTGATGCAGACGTTCTCGTCGTAGATGAACTGCGAGCGGAGGTCGTGCTTGTAACACTCCTCGTAGCTCTGAACCGCCTTCCGCTCGACCTTGTAGTCGGTCGCGACGATGCGCGAGGAGGCCGCGTCGACGTGCAAGAGCGAGCCGGGGATGTTCACGCTCGCGAGCTGCGTCGTCGCGCCGTTGAGGTCGACGCGGTCCATGTAGAAGCGGACCTTGCCCGGCGCCGAGCCGTACACCCAGCGCGACGTCATCACGACGCCGTTCAAGACGTGGAGCGGCGTCGTGCCGATGCTCGCGGGGAGCGTGACGGGACGCTCGTGGGTGGGGCTCGCCGGGTTCGCGAAGTCCACGACGTGGAGCTTCCGCTTGTAGTCCCAGTGGTAGCCCTTCGTGTCGGGCGGGATCGGGTTCTCGGGCGACCACTCGTAGCTGTACGGCCGGCCCGCGTCGTCGACGAACGTCCGGACGATCTCGAGGTACGCGAGCTTGTTGCCGACCTTGACGTAGTCGTCACCGGAGCCGAGGACGTTCCGGCTGAAGTCGTAGGCGTTGTAGTAGCCCCATCCCGCCGAACCGACGCCGCAATAGAAGTAGCCGCCGTAGTACCCACCGCGGTTGCCGTTGGGGTTCGGCGTGAGCGGGATGTTCGTGCGGCCGACGATCTTGGGCGCGGCCGGGTTCGAGGTGTCGATCGCGGCGACGACGACGTGGCCGGCGCTCCCGTCGTCGCCGCTCACCGGCAGCGTGAGCCACACCGTGGTGCCGTTCGCGAAGAGGCGCGCGTCGTACCACGACGCCCAGCCGTACGGGTTGCAGCGGTTGGCGGCGGGCTCGGCGAGCTCCGCGAGGGAGACCTTGCCGACCGCGTTCGCGTCGTCCGCCTTGTCCTTCGGCGTCAACGCGAGGACCGCCTCGCCCGACCACCATTGGTTCGTGATCGCCGCGATGTGCGTCGGCGTCTCGACCATGTGGTACGCCGGGTTCGAGAGATCGAGCTCGTTCGTCTTCTTCGGCGCGTCGCGGTTCGTGAGGTCGAACGTGCTCACGTTGCGGTCCGACATGCCGAGGAGGCGGTTATTGGGGAGGAGCATCGCGCGGCGCGGCTGGCCGCTGTACGGCGCGACGCCGCGGAGCGTGAGGCCCGTCTTCGCGTAGTCGATGATCTGGATGCCGGTCGCGGGCTGCTCGCAGGACGTGCCGTCCCAGCGCCCGTAGCTCGAGAACGGGACGAGGATCGTGCCCTGCTGATCGAGGACGCGGATCGCCTTGTGGACGCGGTCCTGGTCCTCCGGGAGGTTGCCGCCGCCGGTGCCGAACGCGACGCGCGTGAGCATCGTCGGCTTCGTGAGGTCGCTCACGTCGAAGAGCGACACCGCGAGCTTGCCGTTCCAGGTGGTGTCCTCGTAGCCGAAGCCGACGAGGCGATCGCCGCGCGGCTCCATGTGGAAGATCCAGCCCGGAATCTCGAGCGCGGCGGCCTGCTTCGGCTGCGCCGGGTTCGAGAGGTCGATCGTGTAGAGCGGATCGGTCTGCATCGCCGTGATCGCGTAGCCGCGGACGCCGTCGAAGCGCACGCTCCGCAGCGACTCGGGCTCCGGCAGAATCAGCTCGGTCTGCCCGAGCGGCGTGATGCTCGCCGCGCTCGTCACCGTGAACGTCTGCACGCGCGGGTTGATGCTGCCGTTCGGACCCCACCAGCCGTTGCCGTACTGGCTCACGACGCGGAGCACGCCCTCGTGCTCGTCCATCTGCCAGCGGCTGTTGATGTTGCCCGCGATCGCGACGTCGGCGCCGCGCTTCAACTTGCCCGACATGTCCGAGATGTCGACGACCTGGATGACGGAGCCGCGGTTCTCGTCGCCGCCGCTCCAGCTCCACGAGGGACCGCCGATGTACAGGCGCTGGTTCGTCGCGCTCACGCTGCGCTGCCACCAGCTGTAGTCCTTGCGCGGCGCGCGGAACGCGATCTGATCGATCTTCGCGACCGCCGTCCCGCCCACCGCGAACGACGTCACGACCGTCGACGGGCTCTGGTCGCAGCGCCAGCAGTACCCGTTCTCCATCGTGACGAGGTAGAGCGTGTTGCCGACGAGGCGCGAGTCGCTGATCGAGCCGGGCACGTCGTAGTGGCCGACCTCGGTGATGCTGGCGGGGTTCGTGACGTCGAGCTCGAGGAGCTCGCTCGTCTGCACCCACTTGCCGCCGCCTTCGTCGACCCAGCGGCCGAAGTCGTTCAGCATCACGTGCGCGCGCCCGTTCTCGACGTAGAACTCGAACGGCATGCCCTCGGTGCGCTTGCGACCGAGGAGCTGCATCCGGTTGGGATCGGTCACGTCGACGATCGCGAGGCCGCCGTACTGCGAGAGCGCGTAGAGGCGGTTGCCGTCGAGCTTGACGATGTCGGCCTCCTGGATCGCGCGCGACGCGCTGTCCTCCGAAGCAGGAGGAGCCGCGCCGCCGGACGACGTCGACGATGTCGACGAGCCCGCCGAGAGGCCCCCGTCGGCGCCGCCGCTCGACGAGCCGCTCTTGCCCGACGGATCGTCCGACTCGAAGCCGTTCTCGACGACCTCCACGTTGGCGTCGGGATCGATCGCGTTCTTGCTCGTGTCGTCGCCGCAGCCGACGACCATGCAGCCGCCGGCGATGAGCGAGGCGGCAAGGAACCAAGCGCGTTGAGACATGCGCGGGGCGTGAAGCAGCTCATGTGCCAGGACAGGATTGCTGTCTTTTCAAGCCGTTGGCCTCATCGGCGCGGCACAGGTTGGCTCACATCCCGCCCGCGGGATCACTGCACCCGGAGCGTGCCGCCGTTCACGCGGTTCTCGTTGTCGCCGCCGGTCTTCGTCTTGAGGCGCGTCTCGCCGATGAAGAAGCCGAAGTACACCGTGTAGGGACCGGGGCTGAAGTTCGGCTCGAGGCTGAACTCGTGATCGTCCATGAGGAGATCGTCCTTCAGCCATTGCGTCATCGGGTACTTGCCCTCGCAGACGACGTGGTCGCCGTTGTGGCGGCGATGGAACCCGTCGATGTGGATGAACATCTGCCACTCCTGGCCGATGTTCTGGAGGACCTTGAGGTACGTCCGCATGTGGTACTTCTTGCCCGGCGACACCGACTCGACCATGCGGCCGTTCGCGTCGACGATGTCGTAGCCGAGCACCGCGAGCTTGTCCTCGAGGTTGGCGTCGAGGCGCCGCTGCACCTTCGCCGGCGGCGCGGACAGGATGATGCGGCCGAGCGGGTTCTGGTTCTTCTCTCCCTCCGCGAGCGACGACGCGACGAGGATGATCTGGCTCGACCTCGCGTCGAGCACGGGCAGGTTCTGGCCGGTGCCGGTCCGCTCGCGGTACGTGCGATTGAGCCGCCCGAGCTCGTCCGCGCGCACCGCGGCGAAGCGGCGCGTCCCCGGCTCCGCCGCCGCGAGCCACTCGTACGCGCTCGCGGTGTCCTTCAAGACGATCGGCTGTCCGCCGGCGTAGTACGCCGCCGTGCGCCCGCCGACGCCGAAGAGCGCGAGCGGCTCGTTGGTCTTGTGCACGCGCTGGTAGCTCTCGAAGATCTCCTTCGGCGAGAGCTGGTTCGCGAGCGCGGGGTAGAACGAGACGCAGAGGACCGCGCCCACGGTGACGCCGAACGTGACGAGGAACGCGGCGCGGCTCCCGCGGAAGAGATCGCCGATGAAGCCGAGGATCAAGAAGAGCGCGACGCCGGAGGGGATCGCGAGCGCGACGGCGACGATCGGCTTCAGCTGCAGCTTCCAGTAGAGCGCCGCGAACACGATGCCCGGCACCTGGAGGTACATGAGCGGCACGAGCAACAGCACGCAGACGGGACCGATCCCGGGCTCGAGAGCGTCCATCTTGACCTCGAGGCGCCCGACGAGCAGCTTCCAGATCGAGTCCTTGAGCGGGTGCTCCTTCAGCCGCGCGGCGAGCTCTTCGAACGGCTCGAAGCCGCGCGTCCCGGCCTTGATGATGCGCTCCTTCAGCGTGACGCCCGCGCTCGCGAAGCGCCCCTCCGCCCGATCGAACGCCCAGACCCAGACGTCGCTCCAGAAATAGACCGCGAAGATGACGGCGAGCGGCGCGAAGGCGGTGAGCCACCACGCGTTGAGGACCAGCTCGCGCATCTGCGAGCTGAGCGTCGGCAGCCACTTCGCGTGCTGGCGCGTGCCGAACCAGACCGCGAGGCCGGCGAGCGACGCGCCCGCGACGATCGCGAAGTACGCGAGCGCGAGCATGCCGTCCCACGCGTCGCGGAGCGCGAGGACGACCCTGAGGTAGCCCTTCGGCTCGAACGGCTCCCGCTCGGGATCGCGCTCGACCCAGGTGAGGAACGAGATCCCCGCGAAGCCGACGAGGACGATCGTCCAGAGCTGGAGCGACTTCGCCTTGAAGCTCTCGGGGAACGTCGCGCCCGCCGCGACGGAGAACGCTTGGAACGCCTTCTCGGGGAGGTTGTGGAGCTCGTGGTGCATGCACCCGAGCAGCACCGCGGTGCCGACGCCGACCGCGAGCGACGGATGCGCGCCGCGCTCGTAGTCGCGGAGGGCGATGCCGCAGACCGCGGCGATGACGGCCGGCCCCGAGAAGGTGACGAGATCGACGCGCGCCGCGATCCACGCGTGGGCGACGAGCGCCGCCGCCCCCCCCACGAGGAGGAGGAGCCGCGCCTGGCTCTCGCGCGCGAACGCGGCGCCGGCCTTGTCCGCCAACGGCGGCGCGGCGAAGAGGCGACCGATCGCGAAGGGAGCAAACGCGCTCCACGGCGCGAGCGACGGCGCGACGTGGCCGACGATGAAATCGAAGGTGGGGTAGCGGTTGGGGGCCTTGAGGAGCGCGCCGGCCCAGATCACGGTCTGGTCGTCGGCCTTGTCCGCGCCGAGCGCGCGGAGGCCGAGGTAACAGAACACGAGGCCGATCGCGCCAGCGGTGAGGGCGGCCGCGCGCGCGACGCCGTCGAAGCGCTGTCCGTTCCCCGCCGCGATCGCGTGCGCGACCGCGACCGCGAGGGCGGGCACGCCGACGCCGATGAACGCGCCGCGCGTGAAGAAGCCGGCGGCGCAGCCGACGAGGGCGAGCGCGAGCCAGAGCACGCGCGTCGGCGTGTCGTTCGTGTCGTCCTCGCGCCGGCCGAAGACGGCGACCGCGAAGCCGCCGAAGATCATCGCGAACGACGTCATCATCACGATGTCGCCGAGCATCGTGCGCGCGTGCACGAAGTAGAGCGGCATCGTCGTGAGGGCGACGGCGGAGAAGAGGGCGGCGCGGCGATCGACGAGGCGCGCGACGAAGCCGAACGTGACGAGGACGCCGACGATGCCCCAGATCGCGAGCGGCAGGCGGCCCGACCACTCGTGGAGGCCGAAGAGCTTGAAGCCGAGGGCGATCGAGGTGAACGGGAGCTGGGGGCGCCCGAGGTCGTTGAGGTGCGGGAGCGAGTTGTCGGTCGCCTCGAGCGCGAGCGCCGACGCGCCGTGCAGGTTCAGCGCGATGCGCCGCGACAGGTCCGCGACGTTCAGCTCGTAGGGGTCCCAGAGCCCGCTCTTCGTGAGCGGCGGCAGCACGAGAAAGAACAGCGCCGCCACGGCCGCCGAGAGCGCGAGCGGCAACCACGCCGGCCCGCCGGGCTCCGCGAGCACGCGCTCCGGCTCCGGCGCCGTGGGCTCCTCCTCGGCCGCGGCGGCCGCGGGCTCGCCCTCCTTCTCCTCCTCCTCGGCCGCGGTCTCCTCGGCCGCGGTCGCTTGGGCCGGGGCGGACGGTGCCTTCTCGTCGTCGTCGGGCGCGGGCGGCTTTTCGGAGTCGGACATAGCTAAGCTCTAGCGGCTTCCATACTCCAGTTGGGCCGCGGCCCCAATTGGTCTATGCACGCGCGGTCATGGCCGCGAAGAAGTCGAAGAAGGCGCCGTTCCGTGCGGGGACGATCGCGCTCGTCGGGCGGCCGAACGTCGGCAAGAGCACGCTGTTGAACGCGATCCTGGGCGAGCGCCTCGCGATCGTGAGCCACCACCCGCAGACGACGCGCGATCGCATCGCCGGGATCCTGACGACCGACGACGCGCAGTTCGTCTTCCAGGACACACCCGGGCTCCACGCCGCGAAGAGCCGGCTCGGCAAGCGCATGAACGACGTCGCGACCGGCACCGCGGAGGCCTGCGACGTGATCGTGCTCGTCGTCGACGTCAGCGCCGCCGCGAACGCCGAGGTCCGCCCCGAGGACACGAAGGTCGTCGCGTCGCTGCCGAAGGACCGCCCCGTCGTCCTCGTCGTCAACAAGATCGACCGCGTCGCCGAGAAGGCGAAGCTCATCGAGGTGCTCGCCTCGTTCGGGGCGATGCGCGACTTCGCCGCGGTGGTGCCGATCAGCGCGAAGAAGCGCGACGGCGTCGATCGCCTCCTCAAGGAGATCGCGGCCCAGCTCCCGGAGGGCGCGGCGCTCTACCCGCCCGACGAGCTCTCGGACAAGCCGGTTCGCTTCTTCGTCGCCGAGCTCGTGCGCGAGCAGGTCCTGCTCCGCACGCGCGAAGAGGTCCCGCACGGCGTCGCGGTGACGATCGACGCCTACGAAGAGCCGAGCCCGAAGCGGAAGACGGCGAAGGTCGTGACGAAGATCAAGCTCACCGTCCACGTCGCGAAGGACTCGCACAAAGGGATCATCATCGGTCAAGGCGGGCAGATGCTCGCCGCGATCGGGACCGCCGCGCGCCGGCGCGCCGAGGGGCTCGTCGGCAGTCAGGTCCATCTCGACATCAAGGTGAAGGCGACGCCGGGCTGGTTCGACGACGACGCACGCCTCCTCGACCTCGGCTACGCCGATCCGAAACGAGCCTCCGTATGACGAAGCATCGCCCCGCCCGTATCTCTCGCGTCATGCCCGCCGGCTCGCACGGGCTGCCGCTCGTCGCCGTCGTCGGCCGTCCGAACGTCGGCAAATCGACGCTGTTCAACCGCCTCGCGCGGCGCCGCCTCGCGATCGTGCACGATCAACCCGGCGTCACGCGCGATCGCCACTACGTCGACGCGTCCGCGTTCGGCCGCGACTACACCCTCATCGACACCGGCGGCTACGACCCCGACGACAAGGACCCGATGAAGACCGGCATCGCGCGCCACGTCGAGGCCGCGATCAAGGAGGCCGACGTCATCGTGTTCATCAGCGACGCGACGGTGCCGCTCACGAGCGCGGACCGCGTCGCGGTGAAGCTCCTGCGGAAGTCGAACAAGCCGGTCCTCTACGCCGCGAACAAGGCCGACTCGCCGAAGCTCGACGCCGACGCCTTCGAGATCTACCGCCTCGGGATCGAGAAGGTCTTCCCCGTGAGCGCGCTCCACGGCCGCGGGATCGGCGACCTCGAGGCCGCGATCGTCGACGCGCTGCCGCCGCCGCGAGCGGAGGAGGAAGACCCCGAGCGCCTCCCGCGCATCACGATCGCGGGCAAGCCGAACGCCGGCAAGTCGAGCATGACGAACCGCATCCTCGGCGAGGACCGGATGCTCGTCGACACGCGGCCGGGGACGACGCGCGACGCGATCGACTCGCTCGTCGAGCGCGGCGGCAAGAAGTACATCTTCGTCGACACCGCCGGCGTGCGCCGCAAGGGCAAGGTGACGAAGGCCGCGGACGCGATCGAGGCCGCGAGCGTCACCGCCGCGATCCAGGCGATGGAGCGATCGAGCGTCGTCGTCCTCCTCTGCGACGCGAAGGATGGCGTCGCCGAGCAGGACGCGAAGATCCTCGGCCTCGCGAACGACCGCGCGCGCGGGATGATCATCGCGCTCAACAAGATCGACCTCCTCTCGAAGGCCGAGCTCGCGAAGGCGGAGGAGGACGCGCGCGACAAGATCTCCTTCGCGTCGTTCGTGCCGGTCGTCCTCGTGAGCGCGAAGACGGGCCGCGGCGTCGCCGGGCTCTTCGGCGAGATCGACAAGGTCGCCGCGTCGTTCCACGGCCGCGTGAGCACCGGCGAGCTCAATCGCTTCTTCGAGCAGGTGCTCCAGACCCGGCCGCCGCCCACGAGCGGAGGCCGCGCGCCGCGCCTCTACTACATCACGCAGGCGGAGAGCTCCCCTCCCCTCTTCGTCGTCATCGCCTCGAACCCCGAGGCGGTGCATTTTTCGTATCAGCGCTTCGTCGTGAACCAGCTCCGCAAGCACTTCGGCTTCGAAGGCGTCCCGATCAAGGTCGTCTACAAGGAGAAGCGCCGCGGGCGGAAGGCGGCGGCGGAAGAGCCCGCCGACGAGTAGCTCACCCTTCGAGCCCCTCGAACGGCGCGTGCGCGGCGGCGGAGAAGTGGTCCGGCCACGGCGCGGTGGCGCCGAGCTTCGCGAGGACCGCGTTCATCCCCCACTGCAGGCGGTTCAAGAGCAGCCACTCCGGCGGCATCGCGGAGCGGCGCTGGTTCGGGTTGTCGAAGATGATGACCCCGTAGCTCTTCTTCACGTACTCGTCGCCGTACGTGAAGAACGGGCTCCGCTGGAGGAACGGCTGATAGAGGTACTGCGTGATGTTCCACTGCGCCTCGTAGTCGAAGCTGCGCTCGCGACCGACCATGCCGAGGCGGCGGAACCGCTCGTCGAAGCCGGCGCGATCGCCGGCGAGCGCGCCGCGCGCGAAGTCCTTCCACGTCTCGATGAACGCGCGATCGAAGCGGCGCACGCAGCCGAAGTCGAGGAGCGTCACCGCGCCGTCCGGATCGAACAGGTAGTTGCCGGGGTGTGGATCGCCGTTGAAGACACCGTGGCGGAAGAGACCGTCCCAGGACGTCCGGAAGAGGATCTCACCGGCGCGGTCCTTCGCCGCCTGCGGCGCGGACGCGACGAAGTCCCCGAAGCGCTGCGCGACGACGAGCTCGGTCGTGAGGACGCGGCGCGAGGAGCGCTCGGCGACGACGGCGGGCACGCGCACGTCCGCGTCGCGCGCGAAGAGCGCCGCGAGCGCGCGCTGGTTCTTCGCCTCGAGCGCGTAGTCGCACTCTTCGACGATGCGGGAGCGGAGCTCGTCGGCGAGCGCGCCGCCGTCGAGCGGCAGGCCGAGCGTCGACATGCGCGCGAAGGCGCCGATCGTGGAGAGATCGCTCCGGAGCACGTCCTCGATCCCGGGGTACTGCACCTTCACCGCGACCGCGCGGCCCTGGAAGCGAGCGCGGTGCACCTGCCCGATCGACGCGGCCGCGAACGGCTTCGGATCGAAGTCGTCGAAGAGCGACTCCGGCGCGGCGCCGAGCTCCTCGCGGATCGTCTCGGCGATGCGGTCCCAGCTCATCGCGACGGTGTCGGCCTGCAGCTGCGAGAGGACGCGCTGCGCCTCGTCCGGCAGCGCGCCGGGGAGGTAGCTCGCCATCTGCCCGATCTTCATGACGAGGCCCTTCATCGCGCCGAGCGAGAGCGCGAGCTCCTTCGCCGCCCGGAGCGCGTCGCCGTTCGACGGCGCGTCCTCGGCGGCGCGACCGCGCAGCGTGCGCTTCGCCATCGCGACGCCGACCTTGCCGGCGAGCGACGCGGTGACGAGCGTGCGCTTCCGGAAACCGCTCGCGAGGGCGTCGATCGCGATCGGGCCCCGCTCTCTCGTCGCTGTCATCTCCGGCTCTCTTGGGGTCGGTCGAGGTGAGGGTCAATGTCGGCGCGCGGCGAGGGCGTCCCAGTCGGCGGCGTGCGCGTCGATCGCGGCGCGGAGCTCCGCTTCGCGCGTCGCCGGCGGCGGCTCCGATCGCGCCGCCGGCGCGGCGTCCTTGCGGAAGAAGAGCTGCGCCTCCTCGACCGCGGAGGCGACGAAGTCGACGACCTTGTTGTCACGGAGGAAGCGGCCGAGCGTCTGCCCCAGCTCCGCCTTCACCTCCGGCGCCGCGGTCGTGCCGCCGAGCGCGATCGGGATCACGAGGCGCTCGCCGAGCACGCGCGGCAGCGTGAGCAGCTTGCTCGTGCGGAGGTACTCCTCCTCGAGCGTGATCTCGACGCCGCCGTCGATCGCGCGCGCGGGCGAGACCTTCACGTCCGCGCGCACGCTCGCACCATACAAAGAGACCGCGACCTCGGTGACGCGCACGCCGCGCGCGTCGAGCGCGATCGTCGCGACCGCGGGGCCGGTCGCGTCCTCGTTCGGCGGCCGGAGCCCGTAGCGCGCGAGCGCGGGGCGCGCCCGATCGATGACGGGGAACGCGGCCTCGTCGAGGACGACGTCGCCGCGCGCCTCGAGCGCGCCGTCGGGCTCGCGATGCCCGAGCACGGTGCCGGAGGCGCGGCCGCGCACGTACGCGCCGAACATTCGCCCCTCGATCGGCGGGAGCTCGTGGACCGCGACCGACGCGGCCGCGACGCGCGCGGAGACGGCGCCGCCGCGACGCGCCACCCCGAACGACGAGAGACGGCCGTCCGCGAGGCGCGCGCCGGCGCGGTTCCAGAGCACGTCGCCGCTCGCCGCGACGACGACCGCCGCGCTCACGTCCTCGAGGACGAACGGCGCGTATTCGACCTTCGCCGACGACACCCGCGCGCGGACCGTGCGCGCGGCGCCCTCGACCACCTCGGCGTCGACGTGCACGATCCCGGACAGCGGGGTCGTCCCCGCGCGCGCGACGACGAGCGCGTCCTCGATCGCCACCGCACCGGAGGCGGTCGATCGATCGAGGCTCCCCTTCGCGATCCGCAGCGCGACGGCGAGCTCGGTCCCGTTCGGCGTCGCGAGACCGAGGTCGATCGCGAGCCCGAGATCGGTCGCGAGCGCGAGGGTGCCGCGGGCGCCGAGCAACGGCGGCACGTCGATCGCGGGCGGCGGATGCGCGAGGCGAAGGAGCTGCATCGCGAGCGTGGGTCCGCCGTCCTCGAGCTGAAGGACGAGGTACGGCGGCGCGTCCCGCGCGGGCGCGGAGAACGGGACCGCGCCGTAGCCCGCGAAGCGACCGCCGTGGCCGCTGAAGCGAAGCCCCTCGTAGCGGAGGCCCGCGCGATCGAGCGTGAGGTCGACCTTCGCCCCTTCGAGCTCGTAGGCGAGCGAGCCCTCATGCTGCCGGACCGAGAGGAGGAGCGTGCTCGCGGCGACGAGCGATCCGCGCGCCCGGAGATCGCGCGCGACGTCGAGCGCGACGACGAGATCGCCGCGGCTCGGCCAGACCGCGGCGCGCTCGAACACGCCCGTCGCGGCGACGTCCTCGACCTTCACCCCGCCGGTGACGCGCACGAGGACGTCGGGCACGCCGAGCTCCGCGACGAGCCGCGATCCTCCGACCGCGAGCGTGACGGTGCCGCTGGCCGCGCTCCCGGCCTCCTCTTCCCTTCGACGGGGCGGACCGAACGCGAGCGCGACGGAGGCGGACGCGTCGTCGGCGATCGCGAGCGGCGCGCCGAGCGTGCGCGCGACGTCGCGGAGGAACGGCGCGTCGAGCGCGGCGGCGCGGACGGCGACGCTCCACTCCGCGAAATCGAGCGCGGGAGCTTGGAGCTCCGCGGTCACGATCCGCCCGCGCGCGGCGGCGTCGATGCGCCCGACGACGCGACCACCGCTCACGAAGACCTGACCGGCGACGTCGCGCACGACGACGGCCGGAACGAAGCGCGGGCGGCCGAGGCGGAAGCCGAGCTCGTGCGCGCGCACGTCGATCTGGATCGCGGGGGCGCGCACGTCGCCGGCCGCGGTGACGACGACGTCGACCGTGTCCTCGTCGCGCGGCGTCGCGAGCGCGGGCGCGCCGAAGCGACGGAGCAGCGCGGCGAGCCCGACGCTCGCGTCGACGCGCGCGCCGAGGCCCGCGCCGGTGGGACCGCAGTCGCCGCGGAGCGTGGCACGCGCCCCGAGCGTCGGGGCGTGCAGGCGAAGCTCGGCGCGCGCGCCCTCCGTCGCGGACCACGAGAGCTCGGCGTCGATCCGCGTGTCGCGCGGGAGCGCCGCCGGGATGCGCGCGCGCACGGCGTCTTCGCCCGCGAGCGCGGTGAGCGCCTCGAGGAACGGACCGATGCGCCCGTGCTCGAGCGTGAACGCGAGGGTGGAGAGAGCGCGCGGGACGAGCAGCTCCGCCGCGTTCGCCTCCTCCGTCTCGTCGCGCTCGTCGCGATCGTCGCGCTCGAGCACGCCGGCGGCGGCGAAGCGCGCGACGACGGGGAGCTTGCCGTCGCCGCCGAGGGAGGGCCCGCCGTCGAGGCGGCCGCGCTCGAGCCGCCACGCGCGCGAGGAGACGAAGAGGCGCGCGGCGCCCTCGAGCGGCGCGGCCGGCACGTCGGCGGAGGTCGTCCACGTCGCGCGGAGGATCGCGAGGTCGCCCCAGATCCACGCCGCGGGATCGGGATCGTCCGACGCCGTGAACGCGACGTCGGCGCGGAAGGTCGCGTTCGCGTTCGCGACGTCCTGGACGGCGCCGGCGTCGTCGGCGCGCGCGAAGCGGTCGCGGAGGTCGCCGCGCGTGAAGACGAGGACACCTTCGAAGGAGCGGAGGCGGAGGGCGGGGCCGGCGTCGCCGAGCGACGTGATCGTCGCGGCGGCTTCGTCGAGGACGACGAGGCCGCGCGGCCCGAGCGGGATCCGCACGCCGCGGAGGCGGACGATCGAGCCGTCGGTGCTGACGTCGGCGACGTCGGCGTCGGGGCCGAGGCGATCGCGGAGCCAGCCGCGGATCGTGGGGAGCCCGAGATCGAGGACGACGTTGGCGAGGCTGCCGAAGAGGCGGGCGAGCGGGTTGCTCACACGCCGCCGTCTCGCGCGGGAGCTCCGTCCCCGCCGCTCCCGCCGCCCATGAGCACGTCGGCGAGCTGGCCGAGGAGGACGAGGTCGTGGACGTCGGTCTCGAGCTCGGCGACGCGCACGATCGGCGTCCCTTGCGTCGCGCCTTCGAGGGCGCGGACGTGCGACGCGTCGAGCGCGGCGAGCTTCACCTGATCGCCGTGCGCCTGCACGATGCGCTCCGGCGCGTCCTCGTCGAGCTGGAGGCCGTGCTCCGCGATCGCGCGCGCGGCGTCCTCTCGCGAGAGCGTCGCCGCGCCAGCGGGCGGGAGGTGGAAGCGGTTCACCACCAGCGCACCGCGCGGCATCTCCGCCTCGGCGAGGCGCTCGGCGAAGTAGAGGACCTCCTTGATCGCGGGCGGCGACGGGCTCGTGACGAGGACGAACGCGACGTCGTCTCCGCGCAGCGCCTTCTGCACGCGCAGCGCGCGCTCCTTGAAGCCGCCGAACAGGTCGTTCAGCTCGGCGATGAACTCCGCCATCGCCTCGAGGAACCCGCCGCCGGTGATCTTCGCGATGCCCTTGAGCACCGCCGACGCGCCCTTGGCGAGGATGTTGAGCGAGAGCTTCCCCGTCGATTGGAACGCCTCGATGAACCACTTCATCGTCGCGGAGTCGAGCGCCTCCATGAGCCGCTCCGGCGCGTCGAGGAAGTCGAGCGCGTTCGCGGTCGGCGGCGTGTCGAGGATGACGAGGTCGTAGCGAGGATCGTCCTTCACCGAGACGAGCTTCTCCATCGCCATGTACTCCTGCGTCCCCGCGAGCGAGGTCGAGACGTAGCGATAGAGCTTGTTCCCGAGGAGCTTCTCGGCCTTCTCCGGCGACGACGAGTACTTCGTGACGAGCTCGTCGAAGGTGCGCTTCGTGTCGAGCATCATCGCGGTGAGCGACCCCTTCATCGGGATCCCCGCCCGCTCGAACCGCGCGGGGTCGACCGTCACCGCCTCGCTCGTCATCTCCCCGATCCCGAGGCTCTCCGCGAGCCTCTTGGCGGGATCGATGGTGAGGCAGAGCACGCGCTTGCCGCGCTGCGCCGCCGCGACGCCGAGCGCGGCCGCCGTCGTGGTCTTCCCCACCCCACCGGCGCCGGCCGTGATGATGACGCGGCGTTGGTCGACCAACGTCGAGAGCGACATGGTCCCGTTCTAGCACGACGACCTACTCGTTCGGGCCGTCGTCGTATTCGCCTTCGGCGAGGTTGTCGAAGCGGGTCCATTGCTTGTCGAAGCGGACCTTCACCGTTCCGGTGGGGCCGTTGCGCTGCTTCGCGACGATGATCTCGGCGACGTTCGCCTCGGGAGAGTCGGCGTTGTAGTAGTCGTCGCGGTAGATGAAGACGATGTTGTCGGCGTCCTGCTCGATCGCGCCGGACTCGCGGAGGTCGGAGATCATCGGGCGCTTCGACTTCTCCGAGCGCTGCTCGACCGCGCGGTTGAGCTGAGAGAGGGCGACGACGGGGAGCTCGAGCTCCTTCGCGAGCGCCTTGAGGCCGCGGGAGATCTCGCTGATCTCCTGCTCGCGCGAGGCCACGCCGTCGCGGCCCTTCATCAGCTGGAGGTAGTCGATGATGACGAGGCCGACCTTGCGCACCTTCTTGCCGTTCTCGTCGCGCACGTCGAACTCGGACTGGAGGCGCCGCACCTTCGAGCGCAGGTCGAGGAGGGTGAGGCCCGGCGAGTCGTCGATCCAGATCGGCAGCGAGCCGAGCATGCTCGCCGCCTGGGTGAGCTTGTTCCAGTCCTGCGGCCCGAGGAAGCCCGTGCGCATCTTGCTCACGTCGACGCGCGCCTCGGAGCAGACCATACGATTCGCGAGCTGCTCGCGCGGCATCTCGAGGGAGAACACGGCGACGCCGACGCCCGGCGTGTCCCACTTCTCCTTGTCGTCGCCGGCGAGCTCGTTGTGGCGCGGCTTCGCGGCGTTCGTCGCGATGTTGAGGACGAAGCTCGTCTTGCCCATGCCGGGGCGCGCGGCGAGGATCGTGAGGTCGCCCTCGTGCAGGCCCGAAGTCTGGCGATCGAAGCGCTCGAAGCCGGTCGAGACGCCGGTGATGCGGTCGCCGCGCGCGACGGCTTCGTTGAGCTTCGCGAACGCCTTCTTCATGACGTCGAGCAGCTTCTCGACGCTCTGCTTCGACGACGTGCGCGCGAGGTTGTAGACCGCCTGCTCCGCGCCGTCGATGAACGCCTGCGGATCGCCGTAGTCGCCGTAGCCCTGCGCCGCGACACGCTGGCAGGCGAGGATGAGCTGACGGATGCGGTACTTCTCGTGGATGGTGCGCGCGTACGCGGCGACGTTCGCGACGACGGGCGCGGAGTCGAGGATCTGCCCGAGGTACGGCATGCCGCCGACCTGCGCGAGGCGCTGCCGATCTTTGAGGAAGCTGCTGACCTGCACGACGTCGACGGGCGAGCCGACCTGCTTGAGCTCGAGGCACGCCTCGAAGATGCGCCGGTGCGCCTCCGAGTAGAAGTGCTCCGGCTTCAGCTCGATGACCTTGTCCATCGCGCTCGGGTCGAGCATGACGGCGGAGAGGACGGCGGCCTCGGCGTCGAGATCGTGCGGAGGAACCCGACCTTCGATCGCCGGCGGGTTCTCGACCTCCTTCTTTGCACGGGAAGCCCACGTCTTCTCCACAGTGATTCCTCCGAAATGCAGCGCGCCCCAGCCAAGACGGCCGAGGCGCAGGCTCGCGACGTCCGACGGACGCGCGAGGAGAGAGTGTTGCGCGAGTATCGTTACCCGCCTCGGGCAGGCTTCGTCAATGACTCAACGTCGGGGCTTCGCCCCGACACCCCACCCCAGACACGGCCCTCGCGCTGGCGCGCTCGGGGCGCTTCGCGCCCGCTGGAGCGGCCGCTTCTGGGGCCCGGCGCGCCCCTTCTTCCACGTCTTCACGACGACTCGGGCGAAGGCCTGCGCCCCTTCTTCCGGATCCACACGACGCTCGGGGCGCCCACTTCATCTATGTCCTCACGACGCTCTTCCATGTCCTCACGGCAGCTCGACCATCGAGGCGATGCTTACGCGGCCGCTTCTTGGGGCTATCTCGGCTATAAGCGAGGGCATGCGTCGTAATGCGCGTACCTTCGTGCGGTCTTCCTTCTTTGTCGTCATTGGCGTGAGCGCTGCGTCGTTCCTCATGGGGGCGTGCGGGGACGATGAGCCCGGCGCGGGGCCGGTCGATGTGCCGGATGCGCAGCCCGACAACAGCGTGCGCCTCCCGCCTCCGAGCAACCGCGACTCGGGGATCGCGCCGCCGCCTCCGCCGGACGCGGGGCGCCGGGACGGAGGCGACGCCGGCGACGGCGCGCCGAACGACTCCGGCTCCGACGACTCCGGCGCCGACGACTCCGGATTGCCCGATGACTCCGGATTGCCCGACGACTCCGGCCTGCCCGAAGACTCGGGCTCCGACACCGGCGCGCCGAACGACTCCGGCTCCGACACGGGCTCGCCTGACTCGGGGGGCGGGGGCAACGGACCGCTCGGGAGCGGGCCGCTCTCCATCGTCTACGCCGGCGCGAACGTCGGCGTAGAGGCTCGCCAACTTCACGCGTGGACGTTCGCGGGCAACGAGCTCTCGGCGTGGAGCGCGCTCGCGCCCGCGACCGACTCCTTCAACCGCGGCGCGGCGAGCGTCACGGGCGAGGGCGTCGACAACGGCGTCGTCGCGTGGGGGCGCTGGCACGACGGCGCCGCGACGTACAACGCGCAGAGCTTCACCTGGACGACCCACGGCGGCGCCGCCTACGCGATCGGACAGCGCCCGCAAGCGATCCCGCTCACCGGCAGCTTCACGATGACGACGGCGGGCACGATCGCCGGCTTCGTCGCGGACGGGAGCGGCCCGCCCGGCTCGACGTCGGGCAACGCCACGTTGCTCTTCACCGGCGGCGGCGGCGTGAGGCTCGGCGTGAGCCTCCAGGTGTTCGCCGGCTCGGCGATCTACAACGTGCAGTCGAGCGGCGGCACGGGCAACCCGTCGATCTCCGAGCTCACGATGGACGCGGAGGGCTTCGTCTTCGCCGAGTACACCATCTCGGCGGCGACGTCCTACTGCGCCGGCAGCTGCAGCGTCCGCATCCGCGGCTTCATCGGCGGCGCGGCCTGCAACTACGCCGCCCTCGCCGTGCAGGTCTTCAAGACCGCCGCCGGCGACGACGGCAGCTCGACCGGCGTGATCGTCTTCGAGCGCTGATCGCCGAAAATGCAGCGAGGGCGCCGATCCGGTGATGGATCGAGCGCCCTCGAGGCTGCGAGCTGCGAGCTCTCTCTCCCTACTTCTTGACGACTTCGACCTTGAGGGTCGCGGTCACGTCGGTCATGAGCTTGACCGGGATCTCGTGCGTTCCGATCGTCTTGAGCGGCTCGGCGAGCTGCATCTTCTTGCGATCGAGCTCGAAGCCGGCCTTCTTGACCTCGGTCTCGATCTCCTTCGCCGTGACGGAGCCGAAGAGCTTGTCGTCCTCGCCGACGGGGCGCGCGAGCTTGATGACGAGGCCGTTCAGCTTCGTCGCGAGCTCCTGCATCGCCTTCTTGTTCTTCTCCGCCTTCGCGAGGGCGACCGCCTTCTCGTGGTTGAGGCGGTTCACCTGCGCGGTCGTCGCGGGGACGGCGAGCTTGCGCGGGAGGAGGTAGTTGCGCGCGAAGCCCGGACGGACCTTCACGAGCTCGCCCGACGTACCGAGGTTCGGCACGTCGCTGTTCAGGATCACTTGAAGCGTGGTGGCCATGACTAAGCGCTCGTAACGGTGAAGGGCAGGAGCGCGATGTTGCGCGCGCGCTTGATCGCGAGCGTGACCTTGCGCTGGTGGAGGGCGCAGTTGCCGCTGATGCGACGCGGCGTGACCTTGCCGCGCTCGGAGATGAAGTACTTCATCGCCTGCGGGTCCTTGTAGTCGATCACCGCGGTCTTATCCGCGCAGAACTTGCAAACACGCTTCTTGCCGCCGCGGCGCCGGCCCGGCGCATCGGCGTTGAGGTCCGGCGTCCGGCCGAAGTCCTTGTCGTCATCCATCATTGCCATGATTCGAATCTCCTAGAGCTTTGTGTGTGGGCGGTCGGGGTCGGGCTCTCAGCCCTCCTCTTCGCCGCCCTCCTTCGCGCCGGTCGCCGCCGCCGGCTCTTCGGCGCCAGCCTCTTCGCCGGGGATGTCGTCGCCGTAGTCGTCCTCCGAGCGCTCGCCGCGCATCGAGCGCGGACCGTCGCCGAAGTCGACGAGGCCGAGGGCCTTCTCGCGCGACTCCTTCTCCTCTTCCTCCGCCGGGAGCTCGAGGCGCTGGAACTTCACCTCTTCCGGATCGACCGCGACGCTCGCGACGTCGACGTCCTTGTTCGTGAGGACCGTCTGGAACTTGAGGACGGAGTCCTGGAGCTTGAGGTTGCGCTCGAGCTCCTGCACGAGGCCGCCCTTACCCACGTACTTCACGTAGATGTAGACGCCCTTCTTCTGCTTGCCGACCGGATAGGCCAGCTTCCGGCGACCCCAGGACTCGACCTTGACGAGCTTGCCGTTGTCGCGCGCGACGACCTCGGCCACGCGGCCCTGCACCTTGTCCGCCGTGTCGGCGTCGACGTCGGAGCGGAGGATGTAGATCGTCTCGTATTCTTTGGACTTCAGTGCCTGTGCTTCGGGCATTTCGTGACTCCCTGTGGATCGCTCCGGTGAGGGCCGGAGGAGCCCACCGGCGCACGCCGGCGAGCAAGGATGGTTTTCCGCGGTCAAATGACGGCGGGGCCGCGGGTCATAGCAATGACCGGCGGCCCCGTCTAGTCGTGAATTAGCGAGTCAGATCAGTGGTTCAGGCTCTTGTCGAGCTTGCCGAAGCTCCACTCGTGGGTGACGGCGTCGGTGCCGTACTGGACCTTGAGATCGACGCCGTCCTTCACCGCCGCGAACTGCTCCGCGCTCAGCTTGAAGACGATGCTGTTGGTGCTGCCGTCGGCCTTGTACGAGGCGCCGACGACCTCGTCGCTGCCGAGGAGGAGGCGCGGCAGCTCGTCGTGAACGAGGAACTCGTCCTGGCTCGCGAGCTCGATCTCGACCGCGTCCGATTCGGTGCGGATGTCCGCGACCGCGTTGCCGTCCGTGTGCGTGTTGGTGACGTTGCCGGTGCCCGGATCCGAGACGACGTCGGGCTGGGTGCCGGGGTTCGTGTTCGAGTCGGACGCCGCGAGCGGACGCGAGACGCGGATGCTCGCGAGGTAGACCGAGCTGGACTCGGTCTCGTCGAACGTGAGCTTGATGCCCTTCACGTTCGCGAGCTGCGCGTTGCCGAAGTCGCGGAGCGGGATGCGCGCGGTGTCGAGCAGCACGTGGCCGCCGTGCGCGAGCTCGACGTAGCTCTTGAGGCTGACCGCGTTCGAGGTCGTGCCGTCGCCGTTGACGAGGGCGATCGAGAAGCTCGTCGGCGTCGCGACGGAGGCGGTGACGTTCTTGAGCGAGACGCGGACGTCGAGGGTCGACATCGTGGTCGCGTCGACGCCGCCGACCGGGATCTCGAGCGTGGCGCCGGGCGCCGTCCACGTGACGAGGCCGGCCTTCAGCGCCGCGTCGTGCTCGGGCACGCTGCCGTGGGTCATCGTCGCGCCGCCGCCGAGGACGATCGCTTCGCCGCTGAGGCTCGTGCCGGCCGGCTTCGTGAAGTCCTCGAGGACCTTCGTGTTGTCCGCGCTCGCGGAGTCCGCGTAGGCGCGGCCGATGTGCGTGACCGCCTCGAGCTCCTCGGGGAGGCCGAACTGCGGATCGTAGACCTTGTTGTACGCGGCCATGCGGTCCTGGCCGACGTTCGCGCGGAAGAAGCCCATGAGCGCGTGGAGGCCGGTCGTGCGCTGCTTGGCGGAGCCGTTGATCTCGGCGGCGCTCCAGAGCGGGACGTTGCCGGCGCCGCGGCAGCCCGAGGCGTCGCTCTGCTGCCACTCGGTGTTGAAGAAGTTGTGGTTCGCGCCCCAGACGCCGAACATGCCCTTGGCTGCGGCGCTCGCGCCTTCGCCGTTCTTCGCGAGCATGCGGTCGAAGGGCTTCATGCCCTGGAGGTTCGACACGTCGCCGTCGCACATCGGGAGGATGACGTTCCAGGCGGTGCCGTTCGCGTCGAGGACGCGGCTCGTCTGACCGTCGACCGGGCCGATCTCGAAGATGCCCTTGAAGCCGAGCGGGCTCTGGATCTTCGCCGGCCACGGCGAGCCCGGGTCGTTGTACTGGACGTACGCGGCGCGGACGCCTTCGCCGCCGCGCGAGTGGCCCATCATGCCGATCTCGCTGAAGTCGAGCGTGCCGGCGAGGTCGACGCCGAGCGACGCGGGCGTGGTACCCGCCGTCTTGGCCCACTTGGTGAGGTGCTCGAGGTGCTTGAGCACGAGGCGGCCGCGCGCGAGGTTGAGGCCGCCGTCACCCGCCGCCGGACCGCCGGCGGTGATGCCGCGGTTCGCGTTGATCGAGACGACGAAGTAGCCCCACGACGCGAGGCGCTCCGCGACGTACGCGTAGCCCATGTGGTTCGGGACCACGACGTAGCCCGGCGGGCAGGTGCCCTGCGTGGTGTACTGCGTGTTGTTGTCACGACGCGGGTTCGCGCCGGTGCCGCAGGTGCCGTGGTTGCCGTGGAGGAAGACGATGAGCGGATGCTTCTTGCCGCTCTCGAGGTTCGCCGGGCGCCACATGTGGCCCCAGACCTCGGTGTTGCGGTCGGCGAGGACGTCCGGATCGACCGACGCGGGGAGCTTGTATTCTGCATCCGTGATCGAGAGCGGGCCGCGGCCGGTCGCGTCGGCGGCGCGCTCCGTCGCCTGCGCCTTCGAGGACTCCACCTCTTCGTCGGTCGTCGTGTTCGACGAGCAGCCAATGGCGAAGCAGCCGGCGATGAGCGCGGGGGTCAAAAGGCCGAAGGCGCGAAGCTTCATGCGGGGGATCCTCGGGTGGATGACGTTGTAGGTAGACGTCGCAGGAGAGACCTTGGGGTAGCATTCGCCCACCCCCGCGCAAGGCGGATTCGTACGAAAAAACAGCCCGTTTCGGATCACCAGGATCGCCGGTAGCCCAGATGGGTGGGGAAAAGTCCGCGCAGCCCGGATATTTACTCACTCAGCGTCGGGGGCTCCGCCCCCGACACCCCCGCCCCAGACACCGCCCTCGCGCTGCGCGCTCGGGGCGCTTCGCGCCCGCTTGCGCGGCCGCTTCTGGGGCCCCGCGTTGGCCCGACGCCGTCGGAGTGGGCCCAGTCCCCGTATCGCTTGGTGTTGACGGCGGTAGCGCTTGGTGTTGACGGCGTTAGCGCTTGGTGTTGACGGCGTTCATGGCGGCGACGAGGCCGTCGGCGACGACGCGCTCGACGGCGTTGACGGCGCGGTCGATCACGTCCGGTAGCTCGGCGCTCTCCATCGGGTCGAAGTTCTGGAGCACGTAGTCGGCGACGTCGCCCTTGAAGCCGGGCGGCGGGCGGCCGACGCCGACGCGTACGCGCACGAAGTCGGGCGTGCCCATGCGCGCGATGACGCTGCGGATGCCGTTGTTGCCCGCGTGACCGCCGCCGAGCTTGAGGCGCACGTCCTTCCACGGGATGTCGATCTCGTCGTGCACGACGACGATGCTCGCGGGCTCGATCTTGAGGAACGCGGCCGCGGGCTGAACGCTGTCGCCCGACAGGTTCATGAACGTCTGCGGCTTGAGCACGGCGACGGGGAGGTGCCGGCCACCGACGACGAGATCGCCCTTCGTCCAGAGCGCGCTGAACTTCTCCTTGAAGTCGGCGAGGCCGTGCGAGCGCGCGAGGCGCTCCACGACCATGAACCCGACGTTGTGCCGGTTCTTCTCGTACTTCTTGCCCGGATTGCCGAGCCCGACGACGAGAACCACGCGCGCGCGAGGCTACTTCTTCGCCGGCGCGGCCTTCGCGTCCTTCGCGGGCGCGGCCTTCGCGTCCTTGCCCGCCGCCGGAGCCGCTGCGCCGGCCGCCGGAGCGCCCGGAGCCGCCGCCGCTTCCTCGGTGCGGTCCTTCTCCGGCGCGACGACGGAGATGACGGTCTGCTCGGAGGGGAGCCGGACCTCGACGCCCTCGGGGAGCTTGAGGTCCTTCGCCGCGACCGCGTCGCCGAGCTCGAGCGCGCTGACGTCCGCCTCGATCTTCAGCGGGATGCGGTCGGGGAGGCAGCGCACGGGGACGGTGCGGTAGACCTGGCGGAGGAGGCCGCCCTTCGCGACGCCGGCGGCCTTGCCGATGGCGACGAGCGGGACGTCGACGTCGACCGCGCGGTCCAGCTTCACCTCGACGAAGTCGATGTGCTCGAGCGAGCGCGACACCGGGTGATAGCTGTAGTCCTTGATCATCACGAGCATGTCCTTGCCGCCCTCGACCGTCATCTGAAGGACGGTGTTCTGGCCGCGCTCGCTCTTGAGGATCGTGACGATGTCCTTCGGCGTGACCGCGAGCATCGTCGCCGCGAGGTCCTTGCCGTACGCGACCGCGGGGATCTTGCCGGTGCCGCGGAGGCGGCGAACGGCGCTCTTGCCCTGAGCGGTGCGGGTGTGCGCGGTGACGTTGTGCATGGCGGCGGACATGGCGGACTCCTCGAAATCTTCTCGAATGCCCGGAAATGAGCCTCCGGGGCTTTGGGGGGCCGGATACCTAGCAGAACCCTCGGCGCGCGGGTAGCAGTTCGTGCGGGCTCCGCCGCTCGGGCCAGGTGCTCAGGAGAAGAGGGAGCTGACCGAGTCCGACGAGTGGATGCGCTTGATGGCTTCGCCGAGGAGGCGCGCCATCGAGACCTGCTTGATCTTGCTGCAGCCGCGGGCCGCCTCGGAGAGCGGGATCGTGTCGCTGACGACGACCTCGTCGAGCGGGGAGTCGATGATGCGCTGGATGGCGGGGCCGGAGAGGACGCCGTGGGTCGAGCACGCGACGACGCGCTTCGCGCCGTGGTCCATCAGCGCCTTCGCCGCGCCGGTGAGCGTGCCGGCGGTGTCGATCATGTCGTCGACGATGATGCACTGCTTGCCCTTCACGTCGCCGATGAGGTGCATGACCTCCGAGACGTTCGCGCGCTCGCGACGCTTGTCGATGATCGCGAGGCCGGCGTTGAGGCGCTTCGAGTACGCGCGGGCGCGCTCGACGCCGCCGGCGTCGGGCGAGACGACGACGGACGACGAGTCGAAGTGCTTCTTCAGGTAGTCCTCCATCATCACCGGCAGCGCGTAGAGGTGATCGAAGGGAATGTTGAAGAAGCCCTGGATCTGGCCGGCGTGGAGGTCGATCGAGACGACGCGCGTGACGCCCGCGGCCTGGATGAGATCGGCGACGAGCTTCGACGTGATCGGCGTGCGCGGCGCGACCTTGCGGTCCTGACGGGCGTAGCCGTAGTACGGGATGACGGCGGTGATGGTCGTGGCCGAGGCGCGCCGCAGCGTGTCCGCCATGATGAGGAGCTCCATCACGTGGTCGTTGACGGGGCTCGACGTGGGCTGGATGACGAACGCGTCGACGCCGCGGACGTTCTCGTTGATCTCGCAGAAGGTCTCGCCGTCGGAGAAGCGCTGGACCTTCACCTTGCTCAGCGGTGTCTCGAGATAGGTCGCGATAGCCGCTGCGAGTTGGGGGTTCGCGTTGCCCGAAAAGAGGCAGACCTTCTTGAACACGAGGCGTAGCTAGTCGCCACACCGGGGGGTGTCAACGGACGGAGGGGGACTTTAGCGAAGCATCTTCGCGCACTCGGTGCGCGGTCCCGTCTTGCCCTGCTTCACGCACGCGCTGTAGCAGCGGCGCGCCTCCGCCATCTTGCCCTTCTCCTGGTAGGCGGCGCCGAGGATGAGCCACGCCTCGCCGTCGGTCGGATCGAGCGCGACCGAGCGCTCCCCCGCCTCGATCGCGTCCGCGAGCTTGCGCCGCTCGAGCGCGGTGCGCGCCTTCTTGAGCTCCTCCTTCGCGTCGCCCGCGATCTCCTCGGCCTTCGTCGGCGCCTCCGCCGTCGCTTCGGCTTTCGCTTCGGCGGCGGGCTCGGGCGCGGGGTCGACCTTCGCCGGTTCCGGCGTTTCTGCCGCTTCAACCGCCTTTGCGGTTTCCGCCGCTTTCGCCGCCTCGTCGTCGGTCGGGGTGGGGGCCGCGGCGGGCTCCGCTGCCTTCGGCGTCGCGGGCGCTTCCTCGACTTGCGAGATCGCCGGTGCCGCGGGGGGCTTCGATTTGCCGCGGAACGCGGAGCTGCCGACGGCCGCGAGGCAGACGAACGCCGCGCCGGCGACCGCGATCTTCACGTAGCCGGCGAGCTTCGCGCGGCGCTGCACGACGTGCGGGAGCGACTTTCGGATCGCCTTCTCGGGGACGTAGTGCTCGTCGCCGTCGCCGTCGACGCTCTCGGTGCGCGCGTGGATGGCGAGGTCGCCCTCCGAGAAGAAGCGCTCGTCCTCGACGCCGAGGTCGTTCGCAGGCGGGACGCTGATCTCGTCCGGATCGGACGACGGGGCGACGCGAGCGGCCGCCGCCTGCGCGGCGGCGCGCTTCTCTTTGAGTCGCTCGCGCGCTTCCTTGCGCTCGCGGAGCTCCGCCGCGCGGTCACGCGTCGAGTCCGGCAAGAGCTTCGGCGACCCAAACGTGAGCGTCTTCGCAAGGTCAGCCTTCCCCGCAGCCACGACCTCACCGGGCAACGCGGCGACAGGCGACTCCGCAACCACACGCACCTCGCCGACCAGCGACTCCGCGGCGGCGCGAGACTCGATCGCCGCCACCGGCTCCGCAGCAACGCGTGACCCCGCAGCGCGCGGCTCGAGCTCCGCCGCCGGCTCCGCAACGCGTGCCCCCGCAGCGGCGGGAGACTCCATCGCCACCGCCGGCTCCGCAGAAACGCGCGGCTCCGCAGCTACGCGCGGCTCCGCGGCGGCACGCGGCTCGATCGCGGCCAGCGACTCCGCAGCAGTACGTGACTCCGCAGCTACGCGCGGCTCCGCGGCGGCACGCGGCTCGATCGTGGTCGACGATTCGGCGGTAGGGGCGCGCGACGTAGTCCAAGGAGCCGCGAGCGGCTCGGCGCCTGGCGCCTCGACGGGTGTGGACTCGGCAGCTGCACGCGGCTCGGTGGCAACTGCACGCGGCGCGGGGCTCGAAGGGGTCGCGGTCGAACCGTGGACGACGGTCGACGCGAAGTCCCTTGTCGGCGGTCGATCCTTTGGGTCGTCGACGATCGTGGCGCCGAGGTCGGCCGTGGGCGCCGCGACGGGCGGCAGATGCGAGGGCGTGCGCCAATCCTCGTCGAGGGCCTCGTCTGCCTTCGCGTCGAGGGCGGACAGCGGCTCGACGGCCGGAGGGGGCTCGAGGACCGGGGGCGGCGACGGCAGCGGCGTGAAATCGAAGGCCGGTTTGTCGATCGGCTGGATGCCGCCCACGATCGTCTTCGTGAACGACGGCATGGTCACCGGAGCGACCTTGGAGTCGGCGCCTCGTGTTTCGACCACTACCGGGGGCGGGGTCTCCATCGAGGACGGGGGATCCGAAGGCGGAACACCGACGACGACGCGCGGCGATCCGTGCCCACCGCTCGCGGGGCCGACGTCGCTCCGGAGTGCCTCGCCCTTCAGGCTGACGGCCACCAGCGGACGCGAGATACGGCTGCGACGGCTCGAACGACCTTTTCTCATGTACCTTCTTCCGTTACTCGGAGGGGGAGCGGCGCGAACATGTGCAAACGTCGTGCGCGATTCGAAGCGAGCCGAAGACCCCTGCTATTCCAGCGCGAGGCGCCGGGAGCGTCAATCTCCGCACGCCCTGAGACAGGCATTTTCGGTCCAAGTTGCGCCAACTTGAGCCGCGTACGAGCCCACCTGTGAATACACGTCGACCGGCCAAAGGCATCCGCGGATGGAGTGGTGCGCCACGCAAAACCGGACCACGGGATCATGGGGTCCAGCCGAAGAAAACAGGAAATGGGGGAAGGCCCGAGATCGTGGTGCACGGTGGAGCTGCGGACTCGGTCCGCCGAGGACACCCGTGGATCTACGCGTCCGCGACGGCTCATCTTTCCAACGGTCCGGCCTCGATCGTACGAATCGTCGACGAGGACGGCCATTTTCTCGGCAGCGGCATCTGGGATCCGGGGTCGCCGATCGCGGTCCGCGTATGGACGCGAAATCCAACGGAGGACGTGAACGCGCGGCTGTTCCGCGCCCGGCTCGAGGCCGCCCTCGCTATCCGGACCGAGCTATTCGCCGACGGCGCGACGACGGCCTATCGCCTCCTCAACGGCGAAGGCGACCGCACGCCCGGCTTCGTGATCGATCGCTACGCCGACGTCGCCGTCCTCAAGATCGACGGCGACGCCGCGCGCGCCCTCGCCGACACGCTCCTCGCCGACGTCGAAGCCCCGCTCCGCGCCGCCGGCATCACCACGTTCCTCGATCGCAGGGGGAAAAAAGGGGAGCCCCCTACCCTCCGCGCGCGCTTCGGCGAGCTCCCCCGAACAGGAAAGGTCGAGGTGAAAGAGCACGGCGTGCCCTTCGTCGTCGACCTCGCGAAGGGCCAGAAGACAGGCGCCTTCCTCGATCAACGCGAGAACCGACGCCGCATCGCCGAGCTCGTCACGCGCAAGCAAGCTCCGCGCATCGACGAGCTCGGCGCGCAAACGGGGCGGACCGGGCAGAGCGAGACCGAGCGGACGCTGGGGCC
This sequence comes from Labilithrix sp., assembly GCA_019637155.1. NCBI lineage: Bacteria > Pseudomonadati > Myxococcota > Polyangiales > Labilitrichaceae > Labilithrix > Labilithrix sp. The sequence goes on from JAHBWE010000003.1 coordinate 407,825, forward strand.
GCGGGTCCTCAACCTCTTTTCGTACACGGGCGGCTTTTCGCTCCGCGCGGCGCTCGCGGGGGGCGTCGTCACGAGCGTCGATGTTGCGATGGGGGCGCATGCGACAGCGCAGGAGAGCTTCCGACTTGCCGGGGTCGATCCGAAGGGGCACGCGTTCGTCACCGCCGACTGCTTCGCGTTCCTCGAGGCGGCGTGGAAGCGCGGCGAGACGTGGGACGTCGTCATCAGCGATCCGCCGAGCTTCGCGCCGAGCGAGAAGGCGAAGCCGAAGGGGCTCGCAGCATATCGATCCTTGCATCATGCATGTGTTCGCGTCCTCGCGCCGGGGGGCACCTTCGTCGCCGCGTCCTGCTCGAGCCACGTCGGGCTCGAAGAGTTCGTCGCGACGCTCGACGACGCCGCGCTCGGACGGAGCGACCTCCGCCTCCTCGAGACGTTCGGCCCGCCGCCCGACCACCCCACCCTCCCGTCCTTCCCCGAAGGCCGCTACCTCAAGCTCGCGATCCTCGCCTGAGAGCCTGAGAGCCCGAGAGCCCGAGAGCCCGAGAAGACCCGATGCGCACCGAGCGATTCCTCGTCGACAACCATCGCGGATGGCGCCTCGGCCTCACGCGCTTCCGCGACGAGACGACCGAGCTCCGCGGCCGCCCCGCGATCGTCGTCCCCGGCTACGGGATGAACTCGTTCATCTTCCGCTTCCATCCGAGCGGCCCCTCCCTCGTCGAGTGCCTCGCCGCGCGCGGGCTCGAGGTGTGGACGGTGGACCTCCGCGGCCAGGGCCGCTCGATCCGCGCCGCCCGCGGCAACAACCGCTACGGCCTCGGCGACCTCGCGGTCGACGACGTCGGCGCCGCGATCGCCCACGTGATGAAGACGACCGCGACGAACGCGGAGACGGTCGACCTCGTCGGCTGCAGCCTCGGCACCGCCCTCGCCTTCGGGCACGTCGCGATCGTCCCCGCCGCGCCCGTCCACGCGATCGTCGCGCTCGCCGGCCTCGTCACGTGGCAGGACGCGCATCCGATCGTGAAGCTCGCGTACGGATCGCCGAAGCTCGCCGGGATCGTGCGCTTCACGAACACGCGACGGCTCGCGCGGTTCGCGCTCCCGCTCGCGACGAAGGTCGCGCCCGGCCTCCTCTCCGTCTACCTCAACGAGCGATCGACCGATCTCTCGCAGGTCGCGAGGCTCGTGCAGACGGTCGAGGACCCCCACCCCCTCATCAACCGCGAGATCGCGGAGTGGATCCGCCGCGGCGACCTCGTCATGCGCGGCGTCAACGTGTCCGCGCGGCTGCCGGAGCTCACGCATCCGTTCCTCTGCGTCGTCGCGAACCAGGACGGCATCGTGCTGCCGGTCACGGCGCGGCACACCTTCGACCGCATCGGATCGAAGCACAAGGAGATCCTCTTCGTCGGCGACGACGAGATGCCCGTCGCGCACGCCGACCTCTTCTTGTTCAAGGGCGCAGAGGAGCGCGTGTTCGCGCCCGTCGCCGACTTCCTCCTATCGGCCTGACGCCTCGAGCTCGTAGAAGAGGACGCCCGACTCCCTCTTCGACCAGAGGCCGCAGCCGACCTCGACGAAGTGCTCGTCGAGCCGCGCGCGGTACCACTTGCCGGTGCGGCCGTGGACCTTCACGTCGGTGCGCTCGCCGTCGCAGACCTCCTTGATGTCGCGCTTCGTGATCGCCTCGAGGTAGAGGAAGCCGCCCGTCATCGCGGCGAGATTCTCGATCGCCTTCGCGCAGCCCGCGTCGTCGAGGTACGGGAGCACGCCCTGGCAGATCACGAGGTCGAACTCCTCCTTCGCGCGCCACTTCGTGATGTCGCGATGCTCGTGCCCGTATTGCTTCGCCGCGTGGGCGCTGTACTCCGTCGACCGGTAGGCCACCCGCGGGCGGTTCCGCTCGAACCAGTCGCGCCACAGCCCGACGCCGGCGCCGACGTCGATCACCGTCTCGAGCGGGTGCTGCCACCAATCGATGAAAGAGACGACGGCGGTGCAGAGCTTCGCGACCTCCTCGCCCGAATGCACGCGCGTCCCCGCGCTCCCGTAGTACCGCTCGTAGTAGCTCGCGTCGAAGGTCACGCGCTCACTCGTATCGCAACGCGTCGATGGGATCGAGCTGCGATGCTTTGCGCGCGGGATAGAGGCCGAACACGATGCCGACGAGGGCGCTGAAGATCACCGACACGGTGATGACGTCGACCTGGATCTGCATCGGCCACCGGAACTTGCCCGCGAGCCACGTCGCGGTCCCGACCCCGAGGGTGACGCCGATCATCCCGCCCGCGAGCGAGAGCACGAGCGCCTCGACGAGGAACTGGAGGAGGATGCTCCGCGGCTTCGCGCCGATCGCCATGCGGAGGCCGATCTCGCGCGTGCGCTCCGTCACGCTCACGAGCATGATGTTCATGATCCCGATCCCGCCGACGAGGAGCGACACCGCCGCGACCGCCGCGAGGAGCGTCGTCATCGTCTCGGTGCCCTGCTGCTGCGCGCTCGCGACCTCGGAGAGGTTGCGGATCGAGAAATCGTCGTCGGCCGACGGCGGGAGGCGATGCCGCTCGCGGAGGAGCGCGGTCACGTCCGCGAGCGCGCGCTGGGTCGTGCTCGAGCCCGTCGCCTGCACGAAGATGCTGCCGGCGAGGTACTTGCCGAGGCCGCCCTGGATGCGCTGCGCGAAGGTCGAGAACGGGATGTAGGCCGAGTCGTCGTAGTCCTGCCCCGACGGCGACTGGCCCTTCGGCGCGAGGACGCCGACGACGACGAACGGCGACTTCGCGATGCGCACCGTCTGCCCGACCGGGTTCGCGCTCCGGCCGAAGAGCTTGTCCACCACCGTCTGCCCGAGGATGACGACCTTCGCGCCCGAGTCGATGTCCTGCTGCGTGAAGGAGACGCCGCTCGCGATCTGCCACGCGCGGATCTCGAAGTACTCCGGCGCCGTGCCGATGACCTGCGTCGACCAGTTCATCTCCTCGCCGATGAGCGACTGGTTCGAGCGGAGCTGCGGCGCCGCCGCCTTCACCGAGGGGAGCTCGGTCTTGATCGCGGTCCAGTCGTCCCACGTCAGCGTGGGCTGGCTGCCGAAGCCGCCGCTCACGCCGCCGGCGTTGGAGGCGCCCGGCATCACGATGAGGAGGTTCGTCCCCATCGCCGCGAACGCCGCCTCGACCTGCGCCTTCGCGCCCGCGCCGATCGCCATCATCGCGATGACCGCGGCGACGCCGATGATGATGCCGAGCGTCGTGAGGAACGACCGCATCTTGTTGCGGAGCACCGCGCGGAACGCGACCAGGATCGTGACGAGCGGGTTCATCTCACGCCGCCCCCTGGCGATAGGGCACCGCGCCCGGGAGCGGCTGCGCGACCTTCGGGGTGTGGCGCGTGTCGGACTGGACGAGGCCGTCCTTCACGACGACGACGCGCGACGCGTACTCGGCGATGTCGGGCTCGTGCGTGACGAGCACGATCGTGATGCCTTGCTGGCCGAGCTCCTGGAAGAGCGCCATCACGTCGATGCTCGTCTGCGAGTCGAGGTTGCCGGTCGGCTCGTCGGCGAGGATGACCTTCGGATCGCCGACGAGCGCGCGCGCGATCGCGACGCGCTGCTGCTGGCCGCCGGAGAGCTGCGCCGGCGTGTGATCGAGGCGCTGGCCGAGGCCGACGCGCTCGAGCGCCCACTTCGCCTTCTCGTGCCGCTTGCGCGCGGAGGCGCCACGATACACGAGCGGGAGCTCGACGTTCTCCATCGCGCTCGTGCGCGCGAGGAGGTTGAAGCTCTGGAACACGAAGCCGAGGACCTCGTTCCGCACCTCGGCGAGCTCGTTCCTGTCCATCCGCGCGACCTCGCGCCCGGCGAGGACGTAGGAGCCCGACGACGGACGGTCGAGGCAGCCGAGGAGGTTCATGAGCGTCGACTTGCCGGAGCCGGACGAGCCCATGATCGCGACGAACTCGCCGGGCATCACGTCGATCGAGACGCCGCGGAGCGCGTGCACCTCGACGTCGCCGCTCTTGTAGACCTTGTGCACGTCCGCGACGCGAATGAGCGGCGGACCGGCCGGCGGCGCGCTCATCAGAACATGCGCCCCATGCGCGGCGGGGCGCCGGTCGAGACGGGCTTGCCGGCGACGATCGCCTCGGTGATGACCTGCTCGCCTTCCTTGAGATCGCCCGAGACGATCTCGGTGATGGTCCCGTCGGAGAGGCCGGTCTTCACGTCGACCGGCTCGGGCTTGCCGCCGCGGAGGACGTAGATCGTGCGCTCGGGGTTCTCCGCCCGATCGGCCATCGAGCGCCTCATGCGCGGCGCGCGACCGGTCGGCGCGGCGGGCATCGCGCTCGGCACCTCGGGTCCCGCCGCGGTGATCGAGAGCGAGGCGGCCGGCGTCGGCGCCGAGGCGGAAGCGATCGCGCTCGTGACCTCGGCCGGGGGCTTGAAGCGGAGCGCGGTGTTGGGGAGCGCGAGGACGTCGTGCTTCTCGGCGTAGACGATCGTCGTCGTCGCGGTCATGCCGGGCCGCAGCTTGAGGTCCGGGTTGTCGACGTCGATGACGGCGTCGTACGTGACGACGTTCTGCAGCGTCGTCGCGGCGTTGCGGATTTGGGAGATCTTGCCCTTGAAGCGCTGGCCCGGGAACGCGTCGACGGTGAACCACGCATCCATCTCCGGCTGGAGGCGGCCGACGTCGCCCTCGGCCACGCTCGTGTGGACCTGCATCTTCTTGAGGTCCTCCGCGATCGTGAAGAGGACGGGCGCCTGCAGCGACGCCGCCACCGTCTGCCCGACGTCGACGTTGCGCGAGATGACGACGCCGTCGATCGGCGACTTGATCGTCGTGAACGAGAGGTTGACCTCGGCCTGGTTGAGGGCCGCCTGCGTCTGCTTGAGCGCGGCCTTCGACACCTCGGTCTGCGCCTGCGCGACGAGCACCGCCGTCTGCGCGGTCTGGAGCTCCGACGCGGCCGCGAGCCCCTGGTCCGACAGGTTCTTCACGCGCTTGAGCGTCGCGTCGGCGTCCTTCTCTTGCGCCTCCGAGCGCACGAGGTTCGCCTTCGCCGAGACGTGGTTCGCTTGCGCCTGCTCGAGCGCGGCGATGAAGAGCTGCGGATCGAGCTTCGCGACGACCTCGCCCTTCTTCACCGTGGAGTTGAAGTCCGCCTTGAGGACGGAGATGCGGCCGCTCACTTGCGCGCCGACCTCCACCGTGACGGTGGCGGAGAGCGTGCCGCTCGCGGTGACCCGCGCCGCGAGGAAGCGGCGCTTCTCCGCGGGGACCGTCTTGTAGGTGATCTCCGGCTCCGCGCGCGAGGCCTGCCATTTCCAGACGCCCACGCCGATGCCTCCGAGGACGAGCACCGGCACGATCCACGAGACCACCTTCTTTATCTGCACGACTCCGCGATCTTAGGCGTCCTGCTGCGGACCGCGAGTCAAAGCCGACGAGCCGTAGATCGTTCCGCTTTTCGCTGCGTAAGAGCAGGGCCCGGCCGCCAAAGGCCGCGCGAAACGACAGGGGTTCTTGCATGCGTCGAGCGTCGGTTTTGGCCACGGGTCTCCTCCTTTCCATCTTTGGCGCCGGCTGCGCGAAGGGGGTGGCCGTGACGCCGACCACCCCGGCGGCGAAGGCCTCGAACCCCATCGCCGCCGATCCCTCGAGCGACATCGCCGCGATTCAGGCGACCGACGGCAAGCCGCGCGTCAACCCGACGAGCACGACGTGGATCGGCGCCTCGGCCGAGGGCGACATGCTCCTCTCCGGCACGCGCGACACGTTCCTCGGCGTCTGGGTCGACGTGCCCGAGACGCGCCCCGAGACGCGTCCGCCGATGGACATCGCGCTCGTGGTCGACACCTCCGGCTCGATGGCGGGCGCGAAGATCGAGAACGCGCGCAACGCGGCCGCGACGCTGGTGAAGAACCTGAAGGACGGCGACATCGTCGCGCTCGACTCGTTCTCCGACACCGCGCGCAAGCTCGTCGCCCCGACCAAGCTCGACGCGTCGTCGCGCGCGACGATCCTGAACGCGATCGCGCAGCTCCGGCCGAGCGGCTCCACGAACATGTTCGACGGCCTCATGATGGGCGAGAGCCAGGTCGCTCGAGCGCCCGCGACGCACAGCGTCCGCCGCGTCGTGATCATCTCGGACGGCATCGCGAACGTCGGACCGTCCACGCCCGAGTCGCTCGGCGCGCTCGCGGAGCAGGGCCTCCGCTTCCACGCGCAGGTCACCGCCATCGGCGTCGGCAACGACTACGACGAGCGCACGCTGAACGCGCTCGCGGTGAAGTCTTCGGGCCGCCTCTATCACCTCACCGAGCCGAAAGAGATGGCGAGCATCCTCAAGGGTGAGCTCGACCTCCTCGACGCGACGCTGGCGAGCGACGCGTTCGTCGAGGTCATGCCCGCGCCGGGCGTGCAGCTCGCGGGCGCGGACGGCATCCGCGCCGACTGGAGCGAGAACGGCTCGCTCCGCATCCCGCTCGGCGCGCTCCACGCGGGGCAGCACCGCGAGGCCCTCGTCCGCGTGCGCCTCGTCGATCCCGCGCAGTTCGAGGGTCACTCGCACCCGCTCGCGAGCGTGCGGCTCCGCTTCCGCGACGCGCAGGACAGCGGTCTCGAGCGCGTGCAGGAGGTGGTCGCGCGGACAGAGCTCACGAGCGACGAGCGCGCCGTCGCGGAGTCGGCGAGCTCGCGCACGAAGGCGATCGTCGCGATCCAGGAGTCGGCGCGCATCCAGATGGCGGCCGCGCAGCGCATCAACGACGGCCGCTTCGACGACGCGGACAAGGATCTCGCCCGCGCGCAAGCGCAGCTCCAGGCGCAAGCCGCGATCGTGAAGGCGCCCGCCGAACGCCGCCGCCTCGAGGAGGCCGAAAAGAAGGTCGCCGCCGCCCGCTCCGCGACGCAAGCAATGCCCTCGAAACCGAAGGCCGTGCAACGCGCCCAAGCCCTCGACATGAACGCCTCCGGCATGAAGGAAATGGGCTTCTGACTCTGACTCCGTTGCCGCCCTCCAGAGGGGCCCCAGAAGCGGCCGCGCAAGCGGTCGCGAAGCGACCCTCGCGCAAAGCGCGAGGGCCGTGTCTGGGGTGGGGTGTCGGGGCGAAGCCCCGACGTTGAGGAATAATGGCGGAGGTTGATGGTTCGCCTGCTCATGGTCACCCGCTTCGTTGTGCCGGCTGCGCTCGTTGGGCTTGGGCTCTTTGCGTGTGCTGAGCCGCCGCGGGCGGCGCGGCCGGAGGCGGCGAAGCCTGCGGTGGTCGCGAAGCACCTGCTCGTGATCGTCACCGAGGACGACGGGTCGGGCGGACCGAGCGCGAAGCGTGACTCGATCGTGCTCGCGGAGCCGCTCGAGCGTGTGCCGGAGAAGGCGAAGGCGTTCGGGATCACGAACGCGAGCTACAAGGTCGGGCTCGGTTGGGACCGCGCGAAGGGCGCGCGGTGCCTCGGCATCACGGTGGAGCGCGACGACTTCCGCGCGAGCGGCTGCGTGTCGCCGGACGAGCCGGTGACGACGGTCGCGACGCTCGATCGCCCGGCCGGTGGCTCGGTCGAGGTGAGCGCGTGGTTCTTCGACGCCGACGCGCCCCTGCCCCGCAGCTTCTGACCGCTTCTGACCGCGTCTGGATCCCCCACGATCCAGTTCGCGGGTGCTGCTTCCGCCCCAAGTCACTGAAATGACACGCGTGGGTTGGTGTAGGCAAATGGGCGCGGGACTTGCGTGAGCTCGTCCGAGATGCTCCGCACCGTCCTGCCCCTCCTCTTCTGTTGTGCGGTCGGCTGCGCAGGCAGCTCCGACGACGCGGCCTACGCGACCGACGAGGGCGCGCTCACCCTCACGAAGATCGCGGTGGAGGACAGCGCGGCGCTGCCGCTCGAGGAGGTCTCCGGCCTCGGCGTCCGCACGATCAACGGCAAGCCGCAGTACCTCGCGGTCAGCGACTCCTCGACCACGCTCGTCACGTTCGCGCTCGGACCGAACGGGCTCCCGAAGGACGTCGCGGAGCACAAACTGAAGCGCATCTTCGGCGGCGGCGAATCGCAGTGGGAGGCGGTCGCGGGCGACGCGTCGGGCCGCGTCTTCATCATGTCGGAGGCGGAGGGGACGATCAGCGTCCTCTCGAAGGGCCTCGAGCTCGATCACGTCATCACGCTCTCGATCCCGGAGGACCACCCGCTCTACGCGGCGTGGGAGCGCGACGAGAACTCGCGCGGCGAAGGGATGCTCCTCCTCGAGAACGGGCACATCCTCGTCGCGAAGGAGAAGGGGCCCGCCGCGCTCGTCGAGTTTGCGCCGAAGGGCGAGGACGCCGCGGGGTACACGCCGGAGCTCGCGCTGAAGAACCGAGCGTTCGAGGTGCCGGCCGGCGAGGAGAGCGTGTTCGAAGCGGTCGCGTTCTGGGAGCTCAAGACGAGCGCGGCGCGGCTCATCGGCGACATCTCCGATCTCGCGGTCGACGCCAACGGCACGATCATCCTCCTCAGCGATCAGTCGCGCGCGATCGCGCGCATCGAGCGCGAGCTCTCCGTCGACGAGCGGAAGATCGATCTGAAGGCGCTCTGGGAGCTCCCGCGCAAGGTCGACAAGCCGGAGGGCCTCGTGATCGTGGGCGGCAAGCCGTTCGTCGCGTCCGACCTCCCGCGCGCCGACGCGCTCTCGTTCTTCGCGCTCTCCGCGCTGTAACGCACTCTCCGCCCCGTACGCATCCTCCGTGCTGTACGCATCCTCCGCGCTGTAACGCATTCGTCACGCGGCGGTCGCCGGCCGTTCGCCGTCGCACGCGACAACGCGACGGGTGCGCCGCACCGTCGCCGTCTCGTTCGTCGCGCTCGCGTGCGCATGCTCGTGCGGCGACGGGAGCATCGACGCGCGCGAGGCGCAGATCGCGGGCGTGATGGCGGCGGCGGACGAGCCGATCATCCGCACGCGCCCGAAGCTCGCGGCCGGCAAGTACGTGAAGATGGCGCGCGCGCCGTACGACTTCTTCCGCGGGACGGTGCCGCTCTATCGCAGCGATCTCCGGACCGGCGCCACGCGCTACGCGGCGTCGCGGTTCGCGCTCGACATGCCGCTCGTGCCGAGCCTCGGCGATCCGCACCCCGAGAACTTCGGCGTCCTCCGCGCGGCCGACGGCACCGCCACGCTCGAGCCGAACGACTTCGACGCCGCCGAGCGCGAGCCCTACCTCTGGGACGTACGCCGCCTCGCGGCGGGGATGGCGCTCGCGACGCTCCTGTCGAACGCGGACGATCCCACCGCGCGCGCGGCGGCGATCGCGGCCGAGGTCGACGTCGTGAGCGCGGCGATCGCGGGGTACCGCGACGGGATCGAGGCGGCCGCGAACGGCGCGCCGCCGGGCCGCGTCGTCGAGGGGATGGGCGGACCTGTCGCGGACGATCTCTTCCGCCGCTCGGAGCGCGATCGCGACGGCCGCGAGCTCGACGAGCTCACCGTCATCGACGCGAGCGGCGCACGGCGGCTCCGGCGCGGCGCGATCGACGACGAGGACCCGCAGAGCGTCCACGCGAGCCTGCCGCCCGCGGCGATCGCGGCGCTGCCCGACGCGATCGAGCGATGGCGTCGTTCTCTCATCGTCCAGCCTCCGAGCGCGGACACGAGCGTGCTCGACGCGGTCCGCGTGTTCGGCGGCGGCGTCGCGAGCTGGCCGCGCGTGCGCGTGCTCGTCCTGCTCCGCGGCCCGACGACGCTCCCCGACGACGACGTCCTCGTCGAGCTCAAGGAGATCGCCGACCCCGCGATCGGCGGGCTCGTACCGCCCGGCCTCTACGCGGACTCGCTCGGCGAACGCGTCGTGAACGCAGCGCGCGCGTCGTGGTCGCGCCTCGACGGCGAGCCGCTCTGGGGCTTTGCGACGTGGCTCGGGCTGCCGTGCCAGATCCGGCGCGAGAGCGAGGGGCAGAAGGGCGTCTCGGTCGATCGCCTCGCTGGCGAGGAAGGCACGCCGGAGGCGCTCGCCATGCTCGGCGCGGTGCTCGGCGGCATCGTCGCGCGCGTGCACGCTCCGGAGGCGACCGCGATCCGCGCCGCGATCGCGAAGGACCGCGACGGCTTCGTCGCCGAGCAGGTGCAGGTCGGCCGCGAGTACGCCGCGCTCGCGCTGGAGGACCACGCCCGTTTCCTCCGCGTCCTCCGCCGCCGCGACGGCCTCCGCCTCGGCATCCCGTTCGATCCCACCGACGCGCCGCCCCCCGACCTCGCCGCCGTCTTCGGCGCCCCACCCGAAGTCCCGGCGCTGCCATGAAGCCGCGTGAGCGCTGCCTCCTCACGTTCGTGAGCGCGGTCCTTCTCTTCACGTCCGGTGCCGCGGCGCAGGAGGGAGCGCCCGCGCGTGACACCGCGGAGGCTCACGCGCCGCCGCCGCACGTCGACGGCGCCGCGCCCGCTGATCCGCCGCGGCTCACGGCCGAGGATCCCGCGCCGCTCGGGAGGGCCGCGCCGCCGACGGAGGCGGGATCGCGCGCCGTCGGGCCGCTCAAGGCGGGGCTCGAGGTGTTTGCGCAATACATGTATCGCAGCGTCGCGGGTGGGTCGTGGTTCCACGTCTTCGACGTGCCGCGTGTGCACGGGGCGGTCGAAGGCGAATACGAGCATGCGCGGGGGCGCGTCGTCGTCGAGGCGGTGCGCTCCGCGGCGGAGGGGGCGCTCGTCGGGGTCGCGGGAGACAGCCTCGTCCTGCGCGTGCGCGAAGCGTGGGCGTCGTATCGGCCGGTCGTTCCGCTCGAGGTCTCCGCCGGCGTGATCCCTACCCTCACCGTGCCGGACCTCGACGGCACGTGGATGATGCGCGTGGTCGCGCCGTCGGGCCTCGAGAGCAGCGCGCTGATGACGCCAGCCGACCTCGGCGCGAAGGCGCGCGTCGAGCTGCCCGCCGGCTACGGCTGGGTCGCGACCGCGTTCACGAACGGCGACGGCTACACCAGCCGCGAGCTCAATCGCGGGAAGACGACCGAGGTCGCGGCGGAGGGGCATCCCCTCGCGAACGTCCGCGCGCTACGGCCGCTCGCCTTCCTCGCGTCGTACGTCGGCGGCTCGACCGGCACCTCGCTCGCGCGCGCGAACCGCGTCACCGGCGGCGCGCTCTGGCAGGGAGAGCGGATCCGCGCCGGCGTCTACGCGACGCACGCGTGGGGCGTCGCGCAGCTCGGGACCCAGCGCGCGATCCTCGCGAGCGCGTTCGTGCGGCTCGAGCCGATCCCGCGCCTCCTTCTCGCCGCGCGCGCCGATCACTGGATCCGGAACACGGGCGCGGAGCAAGCGGACCGCATCACGACGTTGTGGCTCGCGGCCGGTTATCGCGTCGCGCTGCCGATCGAGGTCTTCCTCGCCGCCGATCGCGCGCTCCCCACCGCGCGCGCCGCGAGCGAGGTCCCAGGCTCGGACGCGTGGCAGCTGCGCGTCATCGGAAGGGTGGTGTTCTGATCATGCGTCGCACGTTCCTCGCCTCCGTCCTCCTCGCCGCGATCGCCGGCGTCTACGCGTGCAGCGAGGCGACCGACGGCCTCGTCGGCTACGACGTCGTCATCGTCCCCGCCGAGGCCGGCGCGACCGAGCCCGCCGGCGACGAGCCCGCCGCGCCGGCGAAGACCTTCGACGCGCAGACGGTAACTACCGGCGTCGTCGTGCTCAACGAGCTCTCCGCCGACGACGACTGGATCGAGCTCGTGAACTCGGGCGACGCCGAGGTCGACCTCGACGGCTGGCAGGTCGCCGATCGCGACAAGGACACCGGCGAGCCGAAGCTCTCGGAGGCGGTGACGTTCCCGCCCGGGACGAAGCTCGCGCCCGGCGCCTACGCGCTCGTGAACGCGGGCGACAACCCCGATCCCTGCCCGGGACCGGGCCTCTGCTTCCACGCCAAGTTCGGGATCTCGAACAAGGACGGCGAGACGATCTTCCTCGTTCGAGCCGACGGCGGCGTCGCCGGCGCCCTCGTCTACCCGCCCGACGCCGCGAACGGCGCCGGCCTCACGTGGGGCCGCACCCCGAGCGGCGACCCCGCCGGCACGTTCGCGATCACGCCCGCCACCCCGGGCGCCGCGAACACGCCGTAAAACACCTTGTCTGAACGCCTCACGCGTGGACCGAATTGTGTTCGAAGCTCGGAATGAGCAATTTACACCTATTTGCAATTTTTCACGACTGACGCCAGAATTGAATGTCACGCAATGCCTGTGCGCAGCGCATGCCACTGAGCTTGAGGCGCTGCGCGACGAGTGTCTTGCACGCCGCCTCCACGACGCACTGCCGATCATGAACCCGGCGTACCGCATCCGCTTGCGGAAGTAGCGAAGCTCTTGGGCGACGCGCTGGATTCAGCATGAGCGCGATCGAGGCGGCGTAGATCGCGGTCCGCGAGCGGAGATCGCGCGGGGCGCTCAGCGCAGCCGGGGCGTGCGGTTGACGACCGGCGGTCCCGAGTAGCCGACGCGGCTCTGCGGGCTATCTCCGCACTCCTCGAGCAAGTCGCTGAGCACGACGGGCGCGACCTCTTGCAACGCGAAGGACTCGACGTGCCAGGCGTCGTCGTCGCCGCGAACGAGGTGGAGCTGGGTGAGCCATTCCTCTTCGTCGACTTCGAGACGCGCACGAACGCACGCGCGGTGGGCGGGCGTGCCGCCGACGACACGCATCGAATCGACACGGTGTCTTCGGTTGTGCCGGAGCGCGCGATGCTCGGCGAGGGCTCGGAACTCCACGGTGGACATCGAGGCCCTCCGTCGCGGCGACAGAAGCCGATAGGCCTCGTCGATCTCCCCCCCGCGCACCGCGCTCAGGAACGCGTCCGCGCTCGCCTCGTAGCGCTGCGCCCGTCGAAAGCTCGCGAAGCCCGCCGCGGTGATGCCCCCGAAGAACAGGAGCAAGAAGCCGATCGGCACGAGCATGCCCAGCCCGCGCCGCGTCTTCCTCTTCGGCGCCCCCGCCGCACCGGCGTTCATCTCCGAGCCCGCCATCGGGAAATCATCGAGGACGGCGTCCTGATCGGCATCGCGCCCGCGCGAGCGCGACGACTGGGGGCACCGCTGCTCTTCGTCGGCCAAATCATCGTCAATCCACCCGCGTCCAATCGCAGCCGATCCATCCAGACGACGTCGTCTCCCTTCCCATACTCTTCGCGGTCGCGCCAGGCCCGAGCTTGCGGAATCGACTCTCCTGCTGATCCGCCGAGCTTTCCCGTGCCTCTGTGCGGAGCCGACGGCGATCGCTCCTCCTATCGGGAGCACAGTCCGCGAGTCGTTCGAAAGTCGCTGACGACGAATGTTCGCGCTGCCGCTGGCAAAGCCGGCAGCGCGCTAACGCCACTTCGGGCTTTGCTCGATCAGCTTCGCGACGAGGGCGGTCCAGCCCGTCTGGTGGGTCGCGCCGAGGCCTTCGCCCGTGTCGCCGTTGAAGTATTCGTAGAACGTGATCAGCTCGTTGGGGTGCGTGGCGCCGTCGGCGGGGCGCTTGCCGCCGGCGTCGCGGAGGAACAGCGCGACGAGGCGGCGGGACAGCTCGCTCGCCACCTCCCAGAGGTTCATGTACTTGCCCGAGCCGGTGGGGCACTCGATGCGGAACGTGTCGCCGTAGTAGTGGTGGTACTTCTGCAGCGACTCGATCATCAGGTAGTTCACCGGGAACCAGATCGGGCCGCGCCAGTTCGAGTTGCCGCCGAAGAGGCCGGTCGAGCTCTCGCCCGGCTCGTAGTCGACGCGGTGCTTCACGCCGTCGAGCTCGATCTGGTACGGCCGCGCCTTGTGCACGCGTGAGAGCGCGCGCACGCCGTAGGCACCGAGGAACTCGGTCTCGTCGAGGACACGCGCGAGGACGCGCGCGAGACGATCGCGATCGAGGATCGAGAGGAGGCGCCGCTTCCCCGCTCCGAGCTCCACCGTCGACATCCGGCCCCCGAGCTCGGGGCGGTTCGACATGAACCACTGCGCGCGCTTCACGAAGGCGGGGAAGCGCTCGAGCATGTGCTCCTCGATCGTCTCGACCGCGAAGATCGGGATGAGGCCGACCATCGAGCGCACGCGCATCGGCTGGTTGCCGCGGCCCGGGAGGTGGAGCACGTCGTAGAAGAAGCCGTCCTCCTCGTTCCACATCTGGAAGCCGTCGTCGGTCTCCGACGTCATCGCGTGCGAGATGAGGAGGAAATGCTCGAAGAACTTGTTCGCGACGTCCTGGTAGCTCGGGCTGTACGCCGCGAGCTCGAGCGCGATCGCGAGCAGGTTCAGGCAGTACATCCCCATCCAGCTCGTCGCGTCGGCCTGCTCGAGCTGGCCGCCGCGCGGGAGCGCGTTGGAGCGATCGAAGACGCCGATGTTGTCGAGCCCGAGGAAGCCGCCCTGGAAGACGTTGTTCCCCGCCGCGTCCTTGCGGTTCACCCACCACGTGAAGTTGAGCATCAGCTTGTGGAAGATGCTCTCGAGGAACGCGCGATCGCCCTTGCCCGTCAGGCGCCGCTCGATCTGGTAGACGCGGAGCGCGGCCCACGCGTGGACGGGCGGGTTCACGTCGGAGAACGCCCACTCGTAGGCGGGGAGCTGGCCGTTCGGATGCATGTACCATTCACGCGTCAGGAGCGTGAGCTGCTGCTTCGCGAACTCGGGGTCGACGAGCGCGAGCGGGAGGCAGTGGAACGCGAGGTCCCACGCCGCGTACCAGGGGTACTCCCACTTGTCCGGCATCGAGATCACCTCGCTGTTGAAGAGGTGCCTCCACTCGCGGTTCCGTCCGCGGCGGCGCTCGGGGGGCGGCGGCGGCATCGCGGGATCGCCCGCGAGCCAGCGCTCGAGGTCGAAGCCGTAGTACTGCTTCGACCACAGGAGGCTCGCCATCGCTTGCCGGTGGACGTTCCGCGCCTCGTCCGCGATCTCCGGCGGCGTGATCGCGGCGTAGAACTCGTCGCACTCGCGGCGGCGCGCGGCGAAGACGTCGTCGAAGTCCACGAACGCCGGGGCCGGATGCACGTCCGCCGCCGCCGACGCGAGCTTCATGCGGACACGCACGACGCGCGACTCGCCGGGCGCGAGCTCGAACGTGAAGCGCGCCGCCGCCTTCGTGCCGGCGCGCGCCGGGCTCGTCGCCGCGCGGTTGCCGCCGCACACGTGCGCGTGGAACGCGTCCTTCGGGTACGACGTCTTGTTCGGCGACTTCCAGATCGCCTGCGTGTTCGTCTCGTTGTCGCAGAACAGGAGCTCCGTCGCGCCGTCGACCCAGATCTGCAGCTTCCCGTGGAACGGCTCCGTCCCCTCGATCGGCGGGCCGTGCTCGCCGTTGCCGTAGACCGCGCGGATCTCCGGTTTGTCGACCGGCTTCGCGCCCGGCGGGGTCCCCCAGCTCCACGTGTTGCGGAACCAGAACGACGGGAGCACGTCGATCCGCGCCGCCTCCGGGCCGCGGTTCGTCGCCGTGATGCGGACGAGCACGTCCTCCGGCGACGCCTTCGCGTACTCGACCTCGACGTCGAAGTAGCGCTCGTCCGCGAAGACGCCGGTGTCGGTGATGCGCGGCGAGGGCTCCGCGCGCGTGCGGGAGCGCGCGAGCTTGCGGAACGCGTCGTACGGGAACGCGGCCTGCGGATACTTGTAGAGCGCACGCGAATAGGAGCCGGTCGGCGTCGCGTCGAGGTACCAATAGAGCTCGCCGACGGTCTCGCCGTGGTTGCCCTCCGGTCCGGCGAGGCCGAAGAGGCGCTCCTTCAAGAATGGATCGTTACCGTTCCAGAGCGCGACCGCGAAGTGGAAGAGCCCGCGGTTGTCGCAGAACCCGAGGAGGCCGTCTTCGCCCCAGCGGTACGCGCGCGACCGCGCGTGGTCGTGCGGGAAATAATTCCATGCGTCACCCTTCGAGGAGTAGTCCTCGCGCACGGTCCCCCACTGCCGCTCGCTGAGGTAGGTGCCCCAGCGCTGCCACTTCACCCCGCCCTTCGCTTCTTCCAGACGGCGGTGCTCCGCCGTCCGTTGTTCGATCGACATGGTGCGGCGATGGTACCGAGGGTAGAGTCATCGTCGTGAGCGATTCGCAGCGACCTTCGGCGCCCCCGGCACCGGACCGACCAGCGAAAGCCACGGTCACGCCGCCGCTCGGAAACGTCATCCCGCCGGTGAAAATTCCTACGCCGCCAACCGGCGTAAAAGTCCCGACGCCGCAGAAGGCGTTGAAGATTCCAACACCCTCTCAGCCGATCACGCCGGTGCTCCAGCCGCCGCGGCCTTCGACGCGTCCGCCGCCGCCGGCGCCGGGGAGCGCGCCCGGAACGAAGCCGTTCGCGCCGATCGCGCCGCCGACTCCGCAACCTTCGCCGTCTCCGCCCGCGCCGGCGTACGGGCCCGCGCCGAACCCGTACCAGAGCCAGCCGGTCCCGCCGAACGGGTTCGCGCATCCGCCGATCAACCCGCGCAAGGCCGATCGCGGGACCTTGCCCGCGATCCAGGTCGCGTCGCTCTCGGTCACGCCGCAGATGCCGCAAGCGGCGCCGAAGCCCGGGCAGCCGGGTCGCCCCGGCACGATCCCGGCCCCGCAGAACCAGTTCTCTACCCCGAACCTCCCCGCCCAGCGCTCGCGCATCATGGTGCAGTACCCGCAAGTGGGCTCGAAGCTCGCGGGCGCGCGCGGCACTTACGAGGTGCGGCAGGTCATCGGCTCGGGCGAGTTCGGCGCCGTCTACGAGTGCATCGGCCCGTTCGATCAGATCTACGCCGTGAAGATGGTGCGCCCCGCGAACCGCCCGTACTCGGAGGTCCACGGGGAGTGGGCGCGCGAGGTGCAGCGGCTCTTCTCGCTCCGCCACCCGAACGTCGTCTACATCTACGACTCGTTCACGCAGGACCACCTCTTCTACCTCGCGCTCGAACGCTGCGATCACCCGCTCAAAGTGATGCTCGGCACGCCGATGCAAGAGGGCCTCGTTCTCGAGATCTCGCGCCAGCTCCTCTCCGCGGTGCAGTTCCTCCACGACAACGACGTCGTGCACGACGACCTCCACGCCGGGAACGTCCTCATCACGCACACCGATCGCCCGACGGTGAAGATCAGCGACTTCGGCATCAGCAACGAGCTCCGCGGCATGAACGCGGTGCGGCCGAACGTCGTCCACCACGCGATCATGGCGCCCGAGATCCTCGCCCACGGCTTCACGACGCGGCAGAGCGACCTCTACCAGGTCGGCCTCCTCCTCTACTGGATGGTCACCGGCGAGCCGGCGATGCAAACCGACGTGCCGTACCAGGAGCTGGTGCGGCAGCTCGCCGAGGGTGAGCCGCGGCAACGCGCCGAGCAGCTGGGGACGCCGCTCGGCAACCTCATCGCGAAGATGCTGCGGCGGCGCGAGGCCTTCCGCTACACGAGCGCGCGCGAGGTCTGGGCCGATCTGCGCGAGCTCGACGCCTGGAAGCAGCGCGATCTTTTCCCCGTGAAGTGAGCGCCGAAAGAGCGCGATTCACGGTTCCACGCAGGGCGCGGGGTGAGTAGGGTACCCCGCGTGCTGACGCTGCTCTCCAAACCTCCGTCGAAGCTCGGTCGCTTCGAGGTGGGCGCCAAGATCGGCGGCGGCGGGATGGCGACGGTCTACCTCGGGCGCGACATCCGCGAGGACGGGAGCGAGGAGCTCGTCGCGCTCAAGGTGATGAAGGACGAGCTCGCGCACGACGAGCAGTTCCTCGCGATGTTCGCCGACGAGGCGAAGATCCTCGCGCGCCTCTCGCATCCGAACGTCATCCAGACGCTCGAGTACGGCGTCGACGGCCACAGCTTCATCGCGATGGAGCTCCTCAACGGCCGCACCGTCGCGGACACGTACGACGCGCTCCGCGAGGAAGGCGAGCGCTTCGACCTCGCCGACGCGGCCTGGATCTGCGCGCGCGTGGCGGAGGGGCTCCACTCCGCCCACGAGCTCGTCGACGAAGAGGGCGCCCCGCTCAGCGTCATCCACCGCGACGTCAACCCGACGAACATCTTCCTCACCCACGGCGGCGAGGTGAAGCTCATCGACTTCGGTCTCGCGCGCGCGCGCGTCCGCATGTCGAAGAGCGCGGAGGGGATCGTGAAGGGCAAGATCCCATACCTCGCGCCGGAGCAGGCGCAGGGAAAGACGATCGATCGCCGGATCGACGTCTACGCCCTCGGCACGACGCTCTGGGAGATGTGCGCGATGGAGCGCCTCTTCAAGCGCGACAACGACGTCGACACGCTGCGCGCGATCCGCGAGGCCAAGGTGCCCGACCTCCGCGAGCGCGACCTCCACTTCCCGGAGGCGCTGTGGAAGGTGATCGAGCTGGCGCTGAAGATCGATCGCGACGAGCGCTACGCCACCGCGGAGGAGATGCGGACCGACCTCGACGCGTTCGCGCGCACGACCGGCCCCCACGGCCCGAAGGTCTCGACCCTCCTCGCGCGCCTCTTCCCCGCGAACGAGGCGCGCCAGGCGAAGTGGCTCCGCGACGCCGCCGCGCAGCGGGACGGCACGTTGAACCCGCCCGCGCCGGTGCCGATCGCGTCGTCGAGCATGCTCGAGGTGGAGCGGAAGCACCCGTCGTCGGCGTCGCATCAGCGCGTCGAGGTCGCGCTCCCGCTCCCGCCGCCGTCGGAGCCGGCCCCCGAGACGCCGCCGCCTCCTTCGCCGTCGGAGACCCCGCCGCCGGCCTCGCGCCGATCCTCGGTGCGCCCCCCGTCGCGCCGCTCGATCAAGCCGGCGAAGCCCGCCGGCGAAGAGACGCCGGCGCCGCCGAAGACGGAAGAGCCCAAGACGGAAGAGCCGAAGGCGAAAGAGCCGAAGGCCGAGCCGCCGAAGGCGCCCTCCGACCGGGACGCCGTCACCGAGCGCCGCGCGCGCTTGAAGCGCACCGGCAAGGCCCGCCGCGCGAAGGTCCCGCCGCCGGAGGACAAGAAGCGCCTCTACATGATGGTGGTGATCGCGGTCCTGGTCCTGATCATCATCGCCCTCCTCTCGACGCGTTAACCGCGATCGCCGCGGAGGCCGACCGCGCGCGAGAGCAGCCGCTCGCGCACCGCGCCGGTGCGGTCGCGGGCGACGTTGACGCGGATCGGGGGGTCGGCGTGGCCGACGAGGAGGGTCGCGGCGTCGCCGTCGCGCTCGATCGAGCGGACGTGATCGAGCGAGACGAGCCAGCTGCGGTGGACGCGGAGGTAGCCCGCGCCGAGCACGCTCTCGAGCGACGTCAGGGAGAGGTCCACGTCGAGGCGGCCGCGGCTCGAGTGCACGTAGCAGAGCCGGCCGTCCGCCTCGAACGCGAACGCCTCCTCGCGCCGGAGGAACACGATCGCGCGGCCGTCGCGCGCGGCGATGCGGACGTCCGCGCTCGGCTCCGGCGCGCGCGGCGACGCGGCGAGGCGCTCGAGCGCGCGCTTCACGCGCGCCTCCGTGAACGGCTTCAAGAGGTAGTCCACGACGCCGAGCTCGAACGCCTTCATCGCGTGATCGTCGCGCGCGGTCGAGAGGACGAAACGCGGCGCCCGCTCGCCCCGCGCGCGCACCGTCTCCTCGATCCACGACAGCCCCGCCCTCTCGGGCGAACGCGCGCCCGCGAGGTGCACGTCGACGAACGCGACGTCGATGAGCTGCGGCGAGCTCCCGAGCGCCTCCGTCGCGAGCACCGTCGACGGCACCGCCGCGACGACGTGGCCGAGCCCCGATCGCTCGATGAGCTGCACGAGGTAGTTCCTGGCCGGCCACTCGTCCTCGAGGACGAGCGCGCGGAGCGCTCGGTGCTCCGGCTCAGGCATGATGCGCTCGCACCGGGAGGCACACGCGCGCGATCGTGCGGCCGGCCTCGCGCACCAGCTCGAAGGCGCTCTCCGGCAGCTCCTCGAGCGCGAGGCGCCGCCGCACGATCGAGAGCCCCTGCCCGCCGTCGCGCGGGCCGCCGAGCTCGGGGCCGTCGTCCTCGACCGTGAACGCGAGGACGCCGCCCTTGCACGACGAGCGGACGACGAGGTGACCCCCGCCGCGCAGCGCGCCGTGCTTCACCGCGTTCTCGACGAGCGGCTGGAGGATCAGCGCGGGGCACTCGAGGTCGAGGCAGTCCTCGTCGACCTCCCACGACGCGCGCAGCATGTCGGGGTGCCGGAGCTCGTGGATCATCACGTAGCGCCGGAGCCACTCGATCTCGTCCGCGACGCGGTGGGTCGCGCGGCAGCGCACGGCGTCGCGGAACAGATCGCCGAGCGCGGCGAGGAGCTCGCGCGCCTGCGCCGGCTCCTCCTCGAGCATGCCCGCGACCGCGTTCAGCGAGTTCAAGACGAAGTGCGGCTCGAGGTGGGCGCGGACGCGGAGGAGGTCCGCGTCGCGCTGGACCAGCTCGAGCTCGCGGAGGCGCTCCTGATGCGCGCGCGCGAAGACGGGCAGGAAGACCACCGCCGCGAGGAGGAGACAGATCCCGATCCCGTCCGCGAGCGACGTCGCGAGCGCGGTGCCGAGCGTCGCGGTCTGCTCCAGCATCAAGATGCACGAGAGCGACGGGTCCGCCTTCGTGATGAGCATGTCGACGACGTACGCGAGCGCGACGACGGGGATGGTGGAGAGGACCGAGACCGACGCCGCGAAGACGAAGGAGCACCGGCGCGCGCTGAGGACGCGGTACACGTTCGCGATCGCGGCGAGGGCGAGGACGAACAGGATGAACGACCACGCCGCCCCGTACGCGACGACGCGGGTCGCGACGTTGAACCCGGTGAGCCAGCGCACGAGCCCGGGCAGGAGCCACACGAGGTAGCTGACGACGAACGCCTGCGGGAGGTTCAGGCGCACGCGGGGCGCGGCGAGGCTCATGCCGGCACCGCCGCTCCCGCGCGCAGCGCGCGCCGCCGCGTGCGCCACGTCGCGACGTCGTCGAGCCAGGTGTAGAGGATCGGCGTGACGAGGAGCGTGAGCGCGAGCGAGAGCGTCTGCCCGCCGAGGACGCCGACCGAGATCGCGCGGTTCGTCGCCGCGCCGGGACCGGACGACACGATGAGCGGCAGCATGCCGGCGACGAACGCGAGCGTCGTCATCAGGATCGGACGGAGGCGATCGAGGCACGCGCGGAGGACCGCCTCGCCGCGGGGGATCCCCTCGCCGCGGAGCTGGATGATGCGGTCGACCTGGAGGATCGAGTTCTTCTTCACGACGCCGAAGAGGACGAGGAACCCGAGCGCCGAGAACAGGTTCAGGCTCTGCCCGCCGACGAAGAGCGCGAAGACGCCGAACGGCATCGTGAGCGGGAGCGACGAGAGGATCGTCACCGGGTGGACCCAGCTCTCGAACTGCGCCGCGAGGACGAGGTACATGAACGCGAACGAGAGGACGATCGCGACGAGGAAGGCGTTGAACGCCTTCTCCATCTCCTTCGCGTTGCCGATCACCTCGCCGCGGTAGCGGCCGGTCGGCTCGATCTCCTTCATCTTCTGCTCGAGCGCGGCGATGACGTCGGTGTCGGAGGTGCCGGAGCGCGTGTTCATGAAGAGGGTCACCTGCCGCTGCCGGCCCACGCGACGGATCATCCCGGGGCCCTCGGCGATCGTGGTGGTAGCGATGTCCGAGAGCGGGATCAACGCGCCCGAGCGCCCCCGCACCGTGAGCGCGCGGACGAGCTCGTCGTTCCCCATCGAATCCGACTCCACCCGGAGGCGCAGCTTGAGCGAGACGTCGGCGCGGCTGTTCGTGTCGCGCACGTTGCCGACGTCGACGCCGCGCCGCTCGATGAGCGCGAGCGCCTCGCCGACGTCGGCCTGCGCGACGCCGAGCCGGCTCGCGACCGCGCGGTCGACGCTCACGGTGAGCTCCGGCTTCTTGCCCGAGGTCGTGAGACCGTGGTCGACCGTGCCCGGGATCTTCTTCGCCTCCTCGAGGAGCTTCGCCGTGATGCGACCGAGCTCGTCGAGCTCCGAGCCGCGGACGACGAACTGGATCGAGGCGCCGTCCGGACCGGGGAAGTTCAGGTCGTCGGTGGGGCCGAACATGAGGAGGTAGGGCAGCTTCCCGTCGCCGAGGAGCTCGCTGCGGGCGCGCTGCATCGTCGCCTCCTGCACGCCCAACCGCGCGAGGTGCGAGACGATGGTGGCCTCGCGCGTGCTCAGCGTCGTCATCACCGTGTCCTTCACGTCGGGCAGCGCGCGGAGCTTCGTCGCGAGCTCCTCCGCCACCTGCGCGGTCGCCTCGATCGACGCGTTCTCCGGGAGGCGCACGTAGGTCGTGAAGCGGCCGGAGTCCTCGGTCGGCACGAAGGTCGCGGGGACCATGCCGCCGAGCGGGACGATCGACACGAGCGCGAGGACGATCGCGATCGCGGCGACCCAGCGCCGCCGGAGCAGCCACCCGAGCGCGCCGCCGTAGATCCGATCGAGCAGGCGATCGTGCGCGACGTAGTGCTGCCGCTCGGCGGCGGAGGCGTGCGGCTTCAGCCAGCGGGCAGAGAGCATCGGCGTCAGCGTGAACGCGATCGCCATCGAGAGGAGGATCGACGCCGACATCGTGAGCCCGAACGGCGCGAGGTAGCGGCCGACGATGCCCTCCATCGTCGCGACGGGGAGGAACACCGCGACGAGCGAGAGCGTCGTCGCGAGGACGGCGAGCGCGATCTCGCGCGTCGCGCGGAGCGCGGCCTCGCTCGGCGGCATCCCGGGATTGGCGTCGAGGACGCGGCTCACGTTCTCGACCACGACGATCGCGTCGTCGATGACGATGCCGACCGCGAGCGTGAGCCCGAGGAGCGAGAGCAGGTTCAGCGTGATGCCGAACGCCTGCGCGAGCATGAACGTGCCGACGATCGAGGCCGGGATCGCGAGGCCGGCGATGAGGGTCGCGCGCCAGCTCCGGAGGAAGAGGAGCACGACGACGGCGGCGAGGACGGCGCCGAGGACGAGGTGCTCGGTGACGGCGCGGAGCGACGCGCGCACGTCCTCGCTGTTGTCCTGCACGACGACCGCCTCGACGCCGTCGGGCAAGAAGCCGCTCGCGACGGTGAGCCGGTCCTTCACCTCGTCGACGACGCCGACCGTGTTCGCGCCCGGCTGCTTCGCGACCGCGACGATGACGGTGGGCTTGCCGCCGCGCGTCGCGACCGAGTCGGGCGGGAGGGGTCCGTCCTCGACCCGGCCGACGTCCTCGATCCGCACCGCGAGGTCGCCCCGCCGCGCGACGACGACCTGTCCGAGCTCGGCCGCGGTCCGCGCCTTGCCGGCGAGGCGGACGCCGAGGAGCGAGTCGCCGTCGGCGAGGTTGCCGCCCGGCGCCTCGAGGTTCTCGCGCGCGAGCGCCTGCTGCACCTCCTGCGCGGTGAGATCGGCGGCGCGGAGCTTGAGCGGGTCGAGCACGATCGAGAGCGCGCGTGTGTCGCCGCCGAGGAGCTTCACGTCGCCGACGCCCTTGATGCTCTGGAGCTCGCGCTTGATCGTGGTGTCGGCGAGCTCGGCGAGCTCGATCGGCGTGCGTACGCCCTTCGGGCTCTGCACCGCGATCAGGACGATGGGGGCCGCGTTCGGGTTCCACGTCTCGATGCGGGCGGGGCGCGCCACCGGCGGCAGCTCGTCGGACAGGCGCGCGAGGCGGTCGCGCACGTCGTTCGCGGCCTCGACCTGGCTCTTCGAGAGCTGGAACTGCGCCCAGATCATCACGAGCCCCTCGGACGAGAACGAGTCGAGGCGATCGAGCCCGCCGACGGTGCCGAGCGCGTTCTCGACCCGGGTCGCGATCTCGCTCTCGACCTGCTCCGCGGAGAGCCCCGGCGCCGCGATCGTGACGCTGACGAAGCCGACCTCGATGTTCGGGAAGCGCTCGACCGGCATCTTCCCGAGGCCGTTGAGGCCGAGGACGACGAACGTGAGGACGAGCACCCAGGTGAAGACCGGGCGCCGGATGCAGAGCGCGACGAGGGCGCTCACGGCGCGGCCCGTCCGTCGATGAAGTCGATCTTCGCGAGCGCGAGCGCACGCATGACGAAGGCCTCGACGTACTCGTTCCTGGCGCGCGCGAGATCGGTCTCCGCGAGCACGACGTTGAGCGGGAGCGCGGTGCCGGTCTCGCTCTCGACCCGGCGCGCCTTCGCGAGCGCGACCGCGCGCTCCACGCGGTCGCGCGCTCGCCGCGCGCGCGCGGTCGCGGCGGTGAGGATCCCGACCGCCCCTTGTCGCTCGCCGTCGAGGCGGCGACGCGCGTCGGCGAGGCGCGCCTCGAACGCGGCCTGCTCCTGCCGCGCCTGGCTCGCGCGCGCGCCGCCGGCGGTGGCCTGCGAGAGCGACCACTCGAGCTGCACGCCGACGTCCCACGATGGGACGAAGACGAGCCTCGTCGCGACGAAGACGCGCGGGTTCGGCGCGGCCATGTCGCCGCTCGCGTAGACGGAGAGGCTGGGGAGGCGCTGCCACGCGACCGCGTCCGCGCGCTCGGCCGCCGCGCGCGTCTGCTCGGAGAGGGACGCGAGCCGCGGCGGCACCGCCGGCGCGACCGGCACCCGCGTCGACGCGAGGGCGTCGTCGTCGAAGGAGATGTCCGGCACGACGAGCTGCTTGTCGCGCAGCTCGGGGACGTACGTGCGGAGGGAGGCCTCCGCGCCGGCGAGCTCCCCCTTCGCGAGCTCGAGGCCCATCACCGCCGCGTCGAGCGCGGTCTCGAAGGCGAGCACGTCGTTGTGCGCGACGGTGCCGGCCTTCTCGCGGTTCCGCTGATCGACCGCGTTGTTCTCCGCCGCCTTCACGAGCTCGGTCGCGTTCCGCACCGCGAGCGTGCGGCTCCAGTAGTCGAGGAACGCCGCCCGCGCCTCGTACGCGATCTGCGCGCGCGCGGTCACGACGTCGATCGCGGCCGCCTCGGCGGTGTGCCCCGCCGAACGCGCGGTCGCGGCGAGGGACATGAACGCGTCGGTGAGCGGGACGACCACGCTCGCGCGCCCCGCGACCTGGTTGAGGAGCTGCGGGAACGTGAAGCCGTCGAACGTGCGGTACTGCGCCGGGATGCTGCTGAGCCGCGCGTAGCGCGCGTTGAGGCGGAGCTCGGGGACGCGCGCCCAGTCCGCCGCCGAGGCCGCCGCCTCCGCGGCCTCGCGCGCGGCGACGGCGGCGCCGATCGTCGGATGGGAGCGGAGCGCCATCTCGGTGACCTTGCGCTCGTCGATCGCCTGCGTCGCGATCGGGGGCGCGGCTTCCGGGGCGGCCTCCTCCGCCGCGGCCGAGCCCGAGAGGAGCACGATCGCGAGGGTGAGCGCGCGCGGCTTCACGGCGTCACCTCCTCGCCGAGCTTGAAGTCCGGCTGCGGCGCCTTCACGAGCTTGTCGCCGTTCTTGAGCCCGCGCCGCACGAAGACGCGATCGCCCTCGAAGCGCGCGACGGCGAGGAGCCGCTCGGTGAGCTTGCCGTCCTCGATCACCCACGCGCGGCTGAGGCCGGCGGTGCTGGTCGTCGCCGAGCGAGGGACCTCGACGAGGTCCTCTTCTTCGCCGGTCTCGAGCGCGGCGGGGAGCACCGCGCCGGGGAGCGGCGCGGGATCGGGCACCTCCGAGAGCTTCGCCTCGACGAGGCGCGAGCTGCCCGCGCCGACGAGGCCGGGCGTCGAGCGCACGACCTGGCCGCGGATCGTCTTGCCGCCGAACGCGACGGTGACGTTGCGGCCGAGGGCGACCTTGTCCGCGTCGAACTGCGAGACGTCGAAGCGGATGCGGAGCTCGGAGGGATCGACCACGCGGAGGAGCGGCGCGTTCGGCGCCGCCATCTGGCCGATCTCGACGAACCGCTCGAACACGACGCCGTCGAACGGCGCCCGGATCGCCTTGTCGCCGAGCGCGGCCGACGCCTGCCCCGCCATCGCGTTGAGCTCGTTGACGCGGAGGAGGTCGGCGCGCGCGTCGGCGACCGCGCGGTCGTAGCTCGCCTGCGCGGCGGCGACGTTCGTCTTCGTCCGCGCCATCTCGCGCTCGCTCATCGATCCTTGCGCGAAGAGCTTCTCCGCCCGTTGCGCCGCGTCGTTCGCGCTGTCGAGCTCCGCCTTCGCCGCGACGACCGCCGGCATCGCGCCGGGATCGCGCGCGCCGGCGATGCGCGCGGCGGCCTGGCTCGCGCTCGCGGCCGCGGCCTGCGAGGCGAACGCGAGCTCCGCGGCGCCGAGCTTCACGAGCACGTCGCCGCTCTTCACTTTCTGCCCGACCTCGTACGCGTACGCGTCGACGCGACCGCCGCGCGACGACGACACGGTCGCGTCCCGCGGCGCCACGATCGTCCCCGCGTAGGCGAGCGTCTTCGGGAGCCTCTTCGTGACGACGGGCGTCGTCTCCGGCGCCTTCCGCTTGGGCGGCGGCGCCTCCTTGTCCGGTCCCTTCGCGGCCGAGCACGCGACCAGCGCGACGAGCGCCAGGATCGATCGACGTTGCATGGCGCCGATCTATGCGCCCTCGTGCACGTCTCGCGGACGCCGCCGACCAATCGGGGCGCCCGGCGGGCGAACCGGGCGCCGGCGCGGGTCAGTCCTTGTCTTCGAGCGAGACGCCGTAGAGGCCGCGCTTCTTGAGAAGGTCGCGGAGGTGGTGGCGCGCGATGTCGGCCTGCCGCGACGCGGCGGAGAGGTTGCCGCGGCAGCTCTTCATCAGCAGCGTGAGGTAGGCCTTCTCGAAGCGCTCGATCGCGCGGTCCTTCGCGACGGAGAAGGTCCCCGAGAGATCGAGCGGATCGCGCTCGCTCGCGGTGCCGCGGAAGCCGTTGCCCTCGCCCGCGAAGTCGCCGCGGCGGATGACGCCGCCCTGCGCGATCGCCGCCGCGCGGAGGAGCGCGTTGTTGAGCTCGCGCACGTTCCCCGGCCACGGCAACGACGCGAAGAGCTCGAGCGCGTCGACGTCGATCATCACGTCGGAGCCGGCGCGGGCGAGGAGCTTCGCGCAGATGAGGGGGAAGTCCTCCTTCCGCTGGCGGAGCGGCGGGACCACGACGCGGACCTGCGCGAGGCGGTGGTAGAGGTCCTCGCGGAAGAGCCCGCGCTCGATCGCGTTGCGCACGTCGGTGCGGCTCGCGGAGAGGACGCGCACGTCGATCGGCACCGGCGCGCTGCCGCCGACGCGCAGCACCTCGCGCCGCTCGAGGATGCGGAGGATCTTCGTCTGGAGCGCGCTCGAGAGCTCGGCGATGCCGTCGATGAAGACGCTGCCGCCGTGCGCGCTCTCGAAGAGGCCGACCCGGATCTCGGCGGCCGCCTCGCCGAAGAGCATCGGCTCCGCGAGCTCGTCCGGGATCGCGCTCGTGTCGATGACGACGAAGGGTTTGTTCGCGCGCGGCGAGGCGGCGTGGATCGCGCGCGCGATCTCCTCCTTCCCCGAGCCGGTCTCGCCCTGGAGGAGGATCGCGAGGTCGAGCGGCGCGATGCGATCGAGGGTCGAGAAGAGCTCGCGCATCGGCTTGGAGCGGCCGACGATCTCACCGAACGACTCGCGCTCCCGCTCCGACATCGGCGGGGCGGCGTCCTCGACGTCGACGCGGAGGAGGGTGTCGCCGATCGTGATCTCGCCGCCGATCGCGAGCTCGACGTCGGCGACGCGGTGCGCCCCGAGCCAGGTCCCGTTCGTGCTGCCGACGTCGCGCACGCGGACGCGATCGTCGTTGCGCGTGAGCTCGAGGTGGGCCGCGCTCACGCGCGGATCGTCGACCACGAAGTCGTTCGTCGGGTGGCGCCCCACGGTCGTGCTCGAGCGGACGACGGCGAAGGAAGCGCCCTTGGAGGGACCGGTCACCGCGATCAGCTTCGGGACCGCGGTCGTGCGGGGGACCACGGGCGGGTTCGCGATCGTCGTCCCGCGGAGCCTACTGCTCATTGCATCAACGATATGGTTTCCACCGCACCGGAGGCAACGAGAGACATTTCACGCGTTTTGTCCGACGCGCCGCGGTGTTTGCGAGTAAAAGGTGCACCGATGAGCATACGTGGTCGAGCCCGCCCCGGCGGAGCCCACACCAAGGAGCTCTTGGCGCTCGCGGGGCGGTGGATCGAATCCTGGCGCGTCACGGCGCGGGCGAAGTCGGCGGGGGTCGACTTCATCGCCGGCCTCACCGTCGCCGCGGTAGCCCTCCCGCTCAACATCGGCCTCGCGATCGCGAGCGGCATGCCGCCGAGCTCCGCGCTCTTCGCCGGCGCGCTCGGCGGCTTCCTCGGCGGCGTCCTCGGCTCGTCGCAGCACATGGTCTCCGGCCCCTCCGTGCCGCTGAGCGTGATGTTGCTCGCGCTCGCGCACGACTTCGGCGTCACCGGCGTCGCCGCGGCGGCGGTCCTGATGGGCATCGCGCAGCTCGTCATGGGCTTCACGCGCGCGGGCCGCGTCGCGAAGTACGTGCCGGAGTCGGTCCTCGCCGGCTTCACGACCGGGGTCGGGCTCCGCCTCCTCAGCTCGCAGTTCCCCGAGCTCCTCGGTTTTCCCGAAGTAGTCGATTGGGCGCCCGATCACCACCCCGACACGATCGACATCGTCTCGATGATGCATCGCCCGCGGTGGCTCCACGACGTGTCGTGGAGCGCGGCCATCTGCGGGATCTTCGTCATCTTCGTCGTGACCGCCACCCGCTCGCTGCGCCGCTTCCCCGCCGCGATCGTCAGCATCGCGCTCGTCACGTTCGTGTCGGTCTACCTCCGGTGGGACGTCGAGCGCGTCGGGAGCGTCGGTGAGGTGTCGTCGGTCCTCCCGCAGTTGACGTTCCCGGTCGTGCGCGACGAGGACTGGCTCGACCTCCTCATCCGCGTGATCCCGATCGCGCTCCTCGGCTCGACGGAGACGCTCCTCTCCGCGCGCGCGGCGGACCGGATGGCCGACACGAAGACGCCGCACGATCCGAACGTGGAGCTCGTCGGACACGGCTTCTCCAACATCGCGTGCGGCCTCGTCGCCGGCATGCCGGTGACCGGCGCGGCCGCGCGCTCGGGCGTCAACGTCCAGAGCGGCGCGCGCACGCGGCTCTCCGCGGTCTTCCACGCCCTGATCATGGTCGGGGCGGTCATGTTCCTGAGCCACGCGATCGGCCAGATCCCGCTCGCGGCCCTCGCCGGCCTCCTCTGCATCATCGGCTGGCGCCTCATCGACGTCGGCATGCTCCTCCAGCTGGTGCGGACCGACCGGCTCGCCGCGCTCGCGTTCCTCGTCGCCACCGCCGGCACCGTGACCGGCAACCTCCTCACCGGCCTCGCGCTCGGGCTCGCGCTCCACTTCTTCGATCAGTGGCTCCATCGCCACGAGCGCGCCGCGGTCACCGCGCTCGAGGAGAACAAGCGGAAGGGCATCCGCGCGGTGCTGACGAAGGAGGCCGCGGAGGCGCGCCGGCCCGCCCACTTCGAGCACCTCCCGTCGGAGTACCGCAAGTGGCTCGGCCAGATCCGCGAGGAGCCCCTCGTCGCGCGGAGCGCCTACGTGCACCCCGCCGCGACCGTGATCGGACGTGTCGTCGTCGGCGATCGCGCGCACATCGCCGCGGACACGTCGGTGCGCGCGGACGAGGGCGCGCCGTTCCACATCGGTCCGAACACGAACCTCCAGGACGGCGTCGTCCTCCACGCGTTGAAGGACAAGCGCGTCGTCGTCGCGGGCGAGCCGTGGGCGATCTACGTCGGCAAGAACGTGTCGATCGCGCACGACGCCCTCGTCCACGGCCCTTGTTACATCGGCGACGAGACGTTCGTCGGCTTCAAGGCGGTCGTGCACGACTCGGTCGTCGGCGCGCACTGCTTCATCGGCATCGGCGCGGTCGTCGTCGGGGTCGAGATCCCGAGCCACCGCTTCGTCCCGCACGGCCGCATCGTCGACAGCGCCGACGCGGTCGCGGCACTGCCGCCGGTGAGCGAGGCGCACGCCGAGTTCAACGAGGACGTCGTCGAGGTGAACCGCGGCCTCGCGGTCGCGTACCACGCGCTCGACAGGGAACAGACGCAGCGCGCGCTCGACGACGACGACGACCGCGCACGGTTCGGACCGCTCTGGGACTTCCCGTGGGCGACCGACCTTCCGAAGGAGAGGTTCTGAATGTTGCCGATCGGCATCGTCATTGGGGTGGCCCTCTTCCTCGTCTACGTGCTCGCGAAGTCGAGCTTCCGCGTCGAGGAGGGGCACCTCGCCGTGCTCGTGGAGTTCGGCAAGGCGCATCATCGCGTCGAGGAGAAGACGGGCAAGCGCGTCCTCCGGACGTACAAGCCCGGCCTCCACTGGAAGCGGCCGTGGGAGCGCGTCGTCGACGTCTCGATGAAGGAGCAGACGCTCGACCTCAACAAGGAGAGCGGCGGCGGCACCGCGATGGCGGCGGACGGCACGATCCTCCGCCTCGACTCGTTCGTTCGCTACGTGCCGGTCGAGGGCGACCTCTACGAGCACCTCTTCGGCCTCGAGCGTCCGATCGATCACATCACCGGCCTCTTCACCTGCCTCCTCCGAAACGAAATTGCCAATTTCCACGGCAAAAGCGGACCGGAGCCGAGGGAGGAGGCGCCCCTCTCGACGCGCTTCGACTTCGCCGACCAGGCCGGCTCGTACGCGCTCATCCGCCGCGAGCGCCGGCTCCTCAACGAGCGGATCGAGTCGTTCTGTCGCGAGCGCATCGACAACCAGTACGGCGTCCGCTTCAACGCCGTCGACCTCGCCGACATCCTGCCGCCCGACGAGCTCGCCGACGCGCTCAACGCGGTCATCCAGGCGCACAGCGAGGCGGAGGCGCTCCTCCACCGGACCGAGGCCGAGTGCCAGCAGCGCATCCTCGCCGCGGAGCGCGGGATCGCGATCTACACCGCGCGCTCGAAGGCGATCGAGGTGGAGATCGAGACGCTCGCGAGGTTCCTCGCCGAGCTCGACGAGAGGGGCGTGCTCGACGCCTACGTCGCGCGCCGCCGGGCGGAGGTCACGAGCGAGTCGCGCACGTTGTTCCTGAAGGAGAACGCGGAATGAACCCGGACACCCTTCAGCTCCTCGTCGGCGTCGCGATCGGGATCTCCGTCTTCCCGCTCATCGCCTTGCTCGTCCGCGCGACGACGGTCGCGGTCGAGGACGAGGAGGCGGTCCTCGTCACCGAGTTCGGCAAGCTGGTGGAGACCTACACCGAGCCCGGCCTGCACTTCTTCCCGGCGAAGGTCTTCCCGTGGACGACGCTCACGCACGTCTCGCTCCGGCGCGACTTCCGCCGCTTCGACGCGGTCCACGTCAACGACGCGCGCGGCACGACCGTGGTCGTCGACCTCTGGCTCGAGCTGCGCGTCTCCGACGCCGCGAAGGCGATCTTCTCCGTCACCGACTGGGACCACGCGCTCCAGAACCTCGTCTCGCACGCGACGACGTCGATCCTCGGCGGCCGCGAGTTCCACGAGATCCTCTCCGACCGCACCGAGCTCGGCGAGCTCCTCGCGAAGGACATCGCGGCGGAGACCGACGCGTGGGGCGTCACGATCGAGCGCGTGTTCATCCGCAACGTGAGCCTGCTCCCCGAGGTCTCGCGCCAGATGTTCGAGACGATCAGCGCGCGGCTCGAGCGCGCGAAGGCGGACATCGACGAGAAGGGACGGCTCGACGCGGCGCAGCTCGAGGCGGAGACGCACAAGCGCGTCGCGGCGCTCGTCGCGGAGGCGAAGGGCCAGTACCCGGCCGCGGTGGGTCGCGCGCTCGCGACCCTGCGCCCCGGCTCGAAGCTCTTCGACGCGTACAACGAGCTCTACGAGCTCTCGCTCGTTCGCCCGCATCGCACGATCTCGTTCCGCGGCTTCAAAGAGGAGGTGCGCGCAGTCGACGCCGCGATGCTCCCACTCGAAGGCCAACTCCCCGCCCGCGCCGACACCCTCCTCAAGCGCTGAGCGTCGTGCCGCGCGCCCCCGCGAAAGCGAGCACGCGGCAGAAAAACGTTCCGACGTTTTTCTGCATCGTGCGAGCGGGGTGCAGGGGCGCAGCCCCTGCGTTGAGAAGTGATGGACAAGCGGTTCACCAGGTCGCTGCGAGCCAGTCTCATGCGCAGGTGTGGTTGCTGCCGAAAGGCCGCTGGATCAGCGCTCGTCCAAGGGGTGCATCGCCGGCAGGGTGTTTGCAGGTAAGCGCCCAAGGTCATGGACGTCTCCTGCCCCGCCTGCGCTGCGAAGTACACAGCGGACGAAGAGAAGCTCCGCGGCAAGACCGCGCGGATGCGCTGCAAGGCGTGCAACACGGCGTGGATGGTGAGCGGTCCGGGCGTCTCCGCCGCCCCCGCGGCCCCCTCGTCCGTCGCGCCCGGCGCGGACGCAGAGGCGAAGCGCGCGAAGACCGGCAACGAGCGCGAGCGGCGCGATCTCTTCGCGGCGCGCGGCGCCGACGACATCCACGGCTCGGTCAACGAGGCGCCGAAGGTGAGCTCGCAGGCGAAGGACACGCTGCTCCCGCCGCCGTCGTTCGGCTTCGCGGGCGGCACCGGCAGCCGCAACGAGAACTCGGTCCTCTTCCGCGTCGATCAGCTCGGTGGTCTGGGCGGCGCTCGCATCAAGACGCCGGAGCCGGAGAGCCTCGCCGAGCTCGGTCGCGCGAAGCCGCAGATGGCGATGGCGGCGCCGACGCCGCGCGGGAGCGACGAAGAGGGCGTCATCGATCTCAAGGCGCTCGCGAGCGTGCCGCCGCCGGGCAAGCGCAGCATCATCCCGGTCGCGCCGCTCTTCAGCGAGCCGCCGCCGGCGCTCGCGTTCGACTCGTCGGGCCCTTCCGCGTCGCGTCCCGCGATCGCGAAGCCGATCAGCAAGGGCAAGTTGTTCGGGGCGATCGCCGCCGCCGCGGCGTTCCTCGTCGTCGCGGGCCTCGGTATCTCCGTCGCGTTCAAGGGTGAGGAGCCGGTGAAGCACGCGGCCGCCGCGCCCGCCGCGCCGCCGCCGCCTCCCGCGCCGACGGCGGAGAAGCCGCCGGAGCCGCCGGCGGAGAAGACGGCGTCGAACGACGACGACACCGCGCCGAAGAAGGCGACGAAGAAGGGCAAGCGCAAGGGCGGCAAGGCGGGCGGCTCGTCGACCGCGGCGGCGCCGCAGACGAAGAAGGCGGCCGATCCGTGCGGCTGCAAGGGCGACTTCAACTGCATCCTCGCGTGCACGGCGAAGAACGGCCGCTGAGCTGAGCCGGGTCGCCATCGTCACGGGCGCGTCGAGCGGCATCGGGCTCGCGGTCGCGCAGCAGTGGGTCCGTCGCGGCGGCAAGGTCGCGATGGTCGCGCGCACGCCGTCGTCACTGGAGCGCGCGGCGAAGGACCTCGGCGACGACGCGGCCGCGTTCCCGCTCGACGTCCTCGACACGCCGGCGCTCATCGCGCTCCCGGACGCGGTCGTCGCCCGCTTCGGCCGGCTCGACGTCATCGTGAACAACGCCGGCTTCAACCGCCGCGGCCCGATCGATCGCTTCACGCCGGAGGAGCTCGCGCAGATCGTCACGACGAACCTCGTCGCGCCGATCGTCCTCTCGCGCGCGGCGCTCCCGAAGCTCGAACGCGGCGGCTCCATCGTGCAGATCGCGAGCATCGCGGGCATGGTCCCGGTCCCGCACGAGGCGGCGTACTCCGCCTCGAAGGCGGGCCTCCGCGCCTTCTCGCGCGCGGTCGCCTACGAGCTCGAGGCGCAGGGCATCCACGTCGGCTGCGTCTGCCCCGGCCCGGTCGACACGGGCTTCCTCGGCGACCTCGAGGAGGTCCCCGACATCGTGCTCTCGCAACCGATGGTCACCGCCGACGACGTCGCGGCAGAGGTGATGCGCTGCATCGACGAGCGCGCAGAGGAGATCGCGATCCCGGCAAAGAGCGGACGCCTCGCGACCGCAGGCTACTTGCTCCCCGCCTTCGCGAAGCGCATCCGCCCCGTGCTGGAGAAGCGCGGCGCAAAGAACAAGGCCACGCTGCTGGAGAAGCGCCGCAAGTCGGTGTCGTGAAGCCCGACGCGCGCCAACATAACAAGTCGTAACTTGGCAAGTCACGACTTGGCAAGTGATGACTTGGCAAGTGATGACTTGGCAAGTCTATACTTGGCAAGTGGAGAAGTTCATCGGGCGTGTTCGTGAGCTCGAGGCGCTCGAGGCGCAGTACGGCCGGACGGGCGGTTCCTTCGTTCCGATCTACGGGCGACGGCGGGTTGGGAAGAGTGAGCTCATCCTCCATTTCATTCGCGACAAGCCGGCGATCTACTTCGTCGGCAAGACCGCGCCAGGCCCGATTCAGGTCCGCGAGTTCCTCGCCGAGGCGGCGCGCGTCCTCGGCGAGCCGCTCCTCGCCGAGCTCTGCGCGGTGCGGCGACCAAAGAGCGGGACGCAAGAGCGGATCGTCGAGGACGAAACGCACCTTCGAGGTGGGCGAGTATTGGGACAAACGCGTGCAGATCGACGTCGTCGGCGCGCGGGACGACGGGTGGATCGACGTCGCCGAGTGCAAGTGGGGCGCCGTGCGATCGCCGGCGGCCGTCGTCGCGGAGCTCGAGGCGAAGGTCGCGCTCTTCCCGAACCCACGCGGCCGCACCATCGCGCGGCACGTGTTCGTCCGGGAGCTGCCAGCCGCCCGCGTGCGACGCGACGGCGCGATCCGCTGGCACTCGTTGACGGACCTCGCGCGGGAATGAATCGCTCCGAACGCGCCGGCCGGACTCCCGCTCGCCATCGCATATCGACAAGTTACGACTTGCCAAGTCGAGACTTGGCAAGT
This sequence comes from Labilithrix sp., assembly GCA_019637155.1. Taxonomy (NCBI): domain Bacteria; kingdom Pseudomonadati; phylum Myxococcota; order Polyangiales; family Labilitrichaceae; genus Labilithrix; species Labilithrix sp. Next base: position 442,454 of record JAHBWE010000003.1, read on the forward strand.
CGACGACGCTCCGCGGCGGCGCATCTCCGCGAGCGCCTCGACGCCGGGACACTCTCGGCGTCGCGGCGGCCGAAGAACGCACTACCTGCTGGCTTGTCTCCGGCCCCCGAGAAGAGCGTGCGGCCAGTGCGGTCATCGGGACATGATCGAGCGCCACCGGAACGCCTGGCGACCGTGCGACGAGCGCCGTCTTCCGTGCAGCCTCGCTATCGGACCTGCTCGGGAGCAGCCGGCCGGTGCCCAAGCCCGTGCCCAAAGGGCATCAGAACCTGTCACTTGCCGGCGTTTTTGGTGGGCGCGGAGGGACTTGAACCCCCGACTTCAACCGTGTGAAGGTCGCACTCTACCGCTGAGTTACGCGCCCGGTAGAACGAAGACGTGATAGCGCACGCTCTTCGTGCTTTCAACTCTCATCGGCTGGCGACCAGGACGACGTTTCTCGTCGCTGCGGCGGAGAGCGTGTCGGCCGCGTCGAGGACGGGGACGAGGCGAACATCCGCGAGCTCGGCGCGGAACGTGCGCTCGAGCGCGCGGACCGGGCTCGCGCGGTGGAGGGGACCGATCGCGTTCATCGCGACCGCGCCGCCGGGGCGGAGGACGCGGCCGAGGTCGCGGACGAAGCTCCGTGTCGCGAGCGCGGGCGGGATGTCGAGGTCTTCGGCGAAAACGTCGACGACGATCACGTCCCACGTCCGCGCGGCGGCGCGGGCGACGAAGGCTGCGGCGTCGTCGACGTGGACGCGGACGTTCGGGATGCGACGGAGACCGAACCAGTCCGACGCGAGGGACACGACGCGTGGATCGATCTCCACGACGTCGAGCGCGATGCCGGGGTACCGCTCCGCGAACTGCCGCACCGCCACCGCGCCGCCGCAGCCGAGGAAGAGCGCGCGGCGCCGATGGCGCGCCCGCGCAGCCGCGAGATGAAAGAGGTCGACGTAGAACCATCCCGACCGCGAAGGCTCCACGAGCGACGCGCGCGTCCACACGAAGTCGTCCGCCACCATCTCACGCATCCCGTCACGATCCCGAACGCGCGGCCCGGCGCCGCGGGGAGACGCCGGCGCGCCGCCACGCACCCCGTCGCGGTCGCGAATGCGTGACCCGGCGCCGACCAGCAGCTCAGGCGGACCGGGATGCACGCGTGGCCCGGCGCCGACCAGCAGCTCAGGCGGACCGAGATGCACGCGTGACCCGGCGCCGACCAGCAGCTCAGGCGGGCCAGGATTCACGCGCGGCCCGGGGCCGACGAGCGGCTCCGGGGCGGGGCGCGGGAGCGGGTCCGTCAGGATCGGGGCGTGGTAGGAGGCGCGGCCGAGCGCGATGGACGGGAGCGCCCTCGCGACGAGGTCGACGTCGCGGGTGGCGAACGTGTGGCCGGTGCGGCCGAGCATGACGAGGCCGAGGGGGCGGCCGCGAAGGAGCAGCCACGCGAGGAGCGTGTGGCGGCCGCCGAGCGGGGCCGCGAAGTCGCGGTGGTAGGCGGTCCGGCGAACGTGCTCGAGACCGAAGACCTCCGTGTCGACCACGACGCCGCGGCCCGCGCGCGCGATCTCCTTCAGCGGCGCGAGCTCGTCCGCGTAGCGCTGCGTCGCGATCGCGTCGTCGAGCGCGGCGGCGTCGAGGCCGGACGTCGTCGGCGGGCCGCCCGCGATCGTCGCGAAGAACGCGACGTCGCAGCCCACCGCCGCGTCGAGCGCGGAGAGCACGGCGTGCTCGTAGGAGACGGCGTCCGGACAGGCCTCGGCGAGCGCGCGGAGCATGGGCGCTCCGACACCTCCGCGGCGGCGGAGTTCCGCGACGCTCAGAGATCGATCGTCACCGGGCAGTGGTCCGAGACGTTCGTGAAGTCGGGAGGATCGGTCGCGGTCGCACGGCAGCGGAGGTCGGCGCAGAAGCCGTGGACCTTCACCGAGCCGCGGCGCACGAGGCGCGGCGTCGCGACGACGTGATCGAGGAGGCTCGGCGTGAGCGGCGCCCCGCGCTTCGGGCGCCAATACTCCGTGCACTTTGCATCCGTCGTCAGCACGTCGAGGTCCGCCTTCTTCGCCTCGTCGAGGATGAAGGTGCGCTCGCCCTCGTCGTCGTCGAGGAAGCCGGTGCTGTTCGCGTCGCCGAGGATCGCGACCGGCGACTCCTCGCCGAGCTTCGCCGCGATGACGTGCGCCTTCCGCCACTGCTCGCGGCGCTTCGCGACCTGATCGCCGCCCATCACGAAGTGGACGGTGAGGAGCTGGAACGGCGCGCGCCCGTCGCGCCGTTCCAGCTTCGCCGCGAGGCCGGAGCGCTCCGTTCCGCAGCGCCCTCCCGGCTCCGGCGCGAGCTCGGGGTACTCCGTCGTCGAGATCAACGTGACGCGCGCGGCGTCGTAGAGGTAGCCGACGCGCATCTCGCTGCGTCCGCCGCACTGCGAGACGGCGTGCACGAAGCGCCGCCCCGTCCGCACCTCGAGCCGCTTCGCGAGATCGGCGGCGGCGCCGACCCTCATGACCTCCTGCAGCGCGAGGACGTCGGAGCCGGTCGACGCGACGAGCTCCGCGAGGCGATCCATGTTCGTCGGCGCCTTGCCGAGCTCGCGGACGTTGAAGGTGCCCACCCGGAGCGGGCGCTCGAAGCAGCCGCCGCCGCGGAGGACGAGCGACGAGACGATCCCGAGCGCCACGACGGCGGCGACACGCGGCAAGAGCGGGTTCCTCATGCGCGCCCCGAAGAGTAGCGCTACGAAGGAGAGGTGGCGCGTCCCCCGACGATGAAGGAGCTGAAGGAGCAAGCCGCCGCTCCCCTCCCCTGCCCGCTCTGCGAGCGGCCGAACTACAACCCATCGGACCACCACCTCGTGCCGAAGTCGCGCGGGGGCAAGGTGACCGAGACGATCTGCCGCGACTGCCACTCCGCGATCCACGCCACCTTCACGAACAAGGAGCTCGAGCGCGAGTACGCCACGATCGAGGCGCTCCTCTCCCACCCCGGCCTCGCCACGCAGATCCGCTTCATCGGGAAGCAGGACGGCAAGGTCCGCACCCGCGCGACGAAGAAGCGCTGACCCTAACGCATCTGCCCGAGCGTGCGGACGAACACGTAGACGATGATCGCGACGCCGAGGAGGCCGCCGCCGGTCACGACGAGCGCGCCCTTCGGGCCGACCGCGATCGTGGCGTAAGCGAGGCTCACGCCGGTCACGAGCGCGACCGCGAAGACGAAGGCGTGGAGCGGCGTGATCCCGCGATCGGCGCGGCGGCGCGCGGCGTCGACCGCCTCGAGGAACATGCGCGTGAGGAACACGAACGCCGTCATCGCGAAGTAGCCGCCGCCGTACTCGGGGTGCGAGAGCAAGAAGTCGTAGGCGCCGTGGATGCCGACGATGAAGAGCGACGTCCGCGTGAAGGCGGGCGCGTACTTCTCGCGATCGGACACGAAGTCGTCGAGCGCGGACGCGAGCGTGCCCGTCATCGCCATGTGGAAGAAGTTCGCGGTGAGGAAGCGACCGAGCCCGGTCTGGAGGTCGCCCTGCGCGAGGTAGCCGAGGTTCTCCTCCGCCGCGAAGCCGAGGCCGACCATCGCCCCGCAGACGAGGACGTCGAGCTTGTCCCCCTTCTTCCGCAAGATCGGGAGCAGCGGCAGGAAGAGGAGGAGCTTCGACGCCTCCTCGCGGAGGCCGACCCCGAAGATGAAGAAGAGGAGGTCGCGCGTCGCGTCCCCCGTCTCGACGATGTGGAACTTCGCCTCCTCGACCGCGATCAGGAGCACGGTGGGGACGACGCTCGCGACGCCGAGCACGAACGCGAGGAGGTACATCGGGAGGCGAAACGCGGGGCGCTGCCCGAGCTTGCCGAGGCGCGCGCAGAAGAAGAACCAGCCGAGCGCCGTGACCGCGCTCATCGCGAAGCCGGTCCCGACGAAGCGCGGCGCCCAGAGCGCGGGCAGCCAGCGCATCGCCGCCTTCCAGTCGCGATCGTGGACCGCGAGCCGGTACTTCGGATGCGGCCCCGCCGCCGCCGCGACGCGCGGATCGGTGAGCCGATCGCGCAAGGTCTCCCAGTCCTCCGTCTGGATGCGGATCTCGAGCGCCAGATCGACGTCCTCGCTCCGCTCCGGGAACGCGAGCCCCTCGCGCTCGAGGTGCCGCGCCGCCTCCTCGAGCTTCCCCTGATGACGCAGCTCGCGCGCGAGGAGGCGGTTCGCGTACGGCACCGGCGGCTCGCGCTTCGCGCCTTCTTCGATCTGCGTCGCGAGCTCGGGCGGCACCTGCCCGAGCGGCACCGCGCGCGCGTACTGGCCGATGACGCGCACGTCGGGCGGCAGCTCGTCGATCGCGCGGTCCACCTCCTCCTCGTCGAGCGGCGTCTCCGGGTTCTTGATCCCGCTCCCGACCGGCGAGCTCTCGTCCCTCTTCTCCGCGAGGCGGGCGAAGACCTTCGCGTACTGATGCGCGTCGAGGAACGCGAGCACCAGCTCCGGCGTCGGCCGCTCGCGGAGGAGATCGCGGTAGGCGCGCTCGGCCTGGGCGGGCTTGCCGCTCCGAAGGAGCGCCTCCGCCTTCTGCTCCGCGGTCCGCGGGCGGCTCGTCGCGGTGATGAGCGCGAGCGCGAGGAGGAACGACGCGAGGACCACGAAGAGCCCCGGCACCACGAGCCGCGGCTCGTTGTAGTCCGTGAACAGGTAGCGGCGGAGGCCCAAGGTCCGCCCACATCTTCGCACGAGCCGACGATGACACGTCGGTGAACTCGCGCGCGGCCGGCTGGCTCGAGCGTTGGCACGGACGCAACGTGACCGCGCGAATGAAGTCCCGACTCCACAAGCTATGCGTCCGCTCGACGCTCGCGCTCCGGCAGCGAGCATGAACCCGAGGTGGAGGCACGCCAGCCGCGGAATCTAGCGGTCGCGACGTAGCCGCAGTTCGGCTAGGGTGCCGCCGCATGAAGCTCGGCAGCGCTGCTTTCGCCCTCCTCCTCGGGTTCGGAGTCACCACCGTCGTCGCGTGCAGTGACAGCGAAGAGGAGGCGCGGCAGGCAGCGGCCAAGGCCGAGGCGGACGAGCAAGACGCCTTCCTCGATCGCTACTGCCAGATCATCCTGCCGTGCTGCAACACGATCCTCCTCACCGACAAGAACGACGTCGCCGGGTGCAAGACGCGCCTCCGCGCGCTCGACCCGGTCACGGTCGCGAGCAAGGAAGGGCGCACCGCCTGCATCACCGAGGTGCTGGCCGCGAACCCGTCGCCGAAGTTCTGTCCCGACTTCGCCCACGCGAAGACCCCCGCCTGCCCCGACGCGAGCCGCAAGGAGCTCGTGGGGACGAAGGCGCTCGGCGAGGTCTGCGCGACGAACGCCGAGTGCGCACCCGACTTCAGCGGCATCGTCCGCTGCAACGGCGTCTGCCAGGTCCGCAAGCGCGGCGCCGCGGGCGACGGCCCGTGCGACACCACGATCGACGGCGACGTCACGATCACCTCCGCGAACGAGGCCACCGGGCCCACCGTGTACACGTGTTACCTCGCGGCCGACGGCCTCCAGTGCAACCCCGAGACGAACAGCTGCGAGGAGCCGACCGGGGATCGGAAGGAGTGCAGCCAGAGCGGCGAGTGCCTGAAGACGCACTTCTGCGCGGAGGACGAGAAGCGCTGCTTCACGCGCCTCGGCGTCGATCAGAAGTGCGATATCGACGCGGAGTGCAAGGGCCGCTGCGTCGACGGCTTCTGCACCGACACGGTGCAGGCGAACGAGGAGTGCACCGACACGCGCCAGTGCGCGGACGGCCTCGTCTGCGAGACCGGGATCTGCACCGAGCCCGGCCCCGACGCCCGCCTCGCCGCGTCCTGCCAGTAGTGCCCGCGCGCCGCGTCGCGATCGACGATCCGGCCGCGCCCGCGCTCGAGCCGTACACGAAGGTGCGCGAGCGCGACCTCGTCGGGCGCGAGCGCCTCTTCGTCGCGGAGGGCGAGGTCGTCGTGCGCGTCCTCGCCGAGCGGAGCCGCCTCCGCGTGCGCTCTCTCCTGATCGAAGAGCGGCGCGTGGACGCGATCGCCGACGTGCTCGCGCGCTTGCACGACGACGTCGACGCGTACGTCGTCCCGCAGCGCGTGATGGACGCCGTCGTCGGCTTCTCGATCCATCGCGGCATCCTCGCGCTCGGCGAGCGCGGCGAAGAGCACGATCCGCGCGCGCTCGTCCGCGACGCCGACGTCGCGGTCGGCCTCGTCGGCCTCACGAACCACGACAACGTCGGCGGCATCTTCCGGAGCGCGGCCGCGTTCGCGGCGGGCGCGGTGCTCCTCGACGACGCGACCTGCGATCCGCTCTACCGCAAATCGATCCGCGTCTCCGCCGGCGCCGCGCTCCTGGTCCCGTTCGCGCGCGCGCGGTCGGCGCACGAGCTCGTCGATCTCGTCGCCGACGCCGGCCTCACGCCGATCGCGCTCACGCCGCGCGGCGAAGAGACGATCACGGAGCTGCCGCGCGGACGCTACGCGCTCCTCCTCGGCACCGAGGGACCGGGCCTCCCCGCCGACGTGCTCGCGCGAACGCGCCGCGTCCGCATCGACATGCCGGGCAAGCTCGACTCCCTCAACGTCGCCGTCGCGGGCGCGATCGCGCTCCACGCGGTCACCTCGCGACGCTGAGACGGTGGGGGAAAAACCCCACTCCCATTTGTATGCATTCTACACGATATGCATGAAACCCCGTCAAAACCAGGGTGCGCGCACGTGGCGCGATGTATGGCGGATGTAGGCGCGACGGCGACGAAGGTACGACCAATCGTTCGTGCGTGAGGAAGGAGACGCCATCGCAACACGAAGGAGGTGGGGTGCGCGCTTAGGGTGCGCACCGTCTGGAGGCACTGATGCACGTTCGTTCGATCCTGATCTCGCTCTCGCTCCCGCTCTTCGCTCTCGCGTGCACCGCAGAGACCAACGACGAGGAGGTCGTGAGCACGGCCGATCCGATCATCGGCGGCACGGAGTCGGTCGAAGGCGCCTGGCCCGCGATGGCTGCACTCTACAAGGGTGCGACGGCGGCGCGTCCGTCGTGCGGCGGCTCCCTCGTCGCGCCGCAGTGGGTCATCACCGCCGCGCACTGCGTGAGCAACGTGCAGCCGACCGGCGGCGTGACCAAGGTCGTCATCGGCCGCCACCGCATCTCCTCCTCCACCGGCGAGACGCGCACCGTCGACAAGGTCGTCCGCCACGCGGGGTACGGCAGCAACGACAACGACATCGCGCTGCTGCACCTCTCGCAGGCGTCGACGATCGAGCCGATGAAGATCATCGCGCGCTCCGAGCTCGCCGCGATCACGGCGGGCGCGACGACGACGACGATCGGCTACGGCCGCACCGCGCAGGGCGGCGCGAGCAGCGACGTGCTCCGTCAGGTGGACGTCCCGATCATCGACAACGCCGTGTGCAAGGCCTACTCGGGCTACAGCCGCGTCAGCCCGACCATGATCTGCGCCGGCTTCGCGACGGGCGGCTACGACGCCTGCCAGGGCGACAGCGGCGGCCCGCTCCTGATCTACGTCGACGGCCAGCCGCGCGAGATCGGCCTCGTGAGCTGGGGCATCGGCTGCGCGCGCCCCAACTCCCCCGGCGTCTACACGCGCGTCGGCAGCTACCTGACGTGGATGCACCAGCAGACCCAGGGCGAGCTCGGCGAGCCGGAGCCCGCGACGAACGAGCCGGAGCCCGCCGCCGCGGAGTGAGCGTCACGCGAGCTCCGGCGCTCCTCGGTCGGGGCTCGCGAGGAAGGCGGCGACCTCGTCGGCGACGAGGGGCGAGAAGAGGATCGAGAAGTGCGAGGGGCCGGCGACCTCGAAGTCGACGCCCCCGCGCGAGAGGAGCGACGACGTCTCCTTCGGATGCACGATGTTGTCGTGCGAGGAGAAGACCGAGAGCGTGGGGATCGCGACGGTGTAGCCCGCGTGCGCCTCGAGGAGCTTCGAGCCGCGCCGCAGGTTCGTCGCCCCGAACCCCAACATCGGACCGCGCCACGCCACCCCCGCGTGCGGTGACGCGATCGTCACGCAGCGCCGGACGACGAAGTGATCCTCCTTCGCCGTGCTCCGCATCATCTCCATCGCGACGAGCCCGCCCATCGAGTGGCAGACGAGATCGACCGACGTGCTCTTCGTCTCGCGGCAGACCCGATCGACGTAGCGCGCGAGCCGCTTCGCGTTCGCGGGGATGGTGGACCACCACGGGTAGTTGATCCCGTAGAGCGGCCCGAAGCCCTTCCGCGCGAGCGCGCGCGCGAGGCCGATGAAGCCGACGCGGTTCTGCATGTAGCCGTGCACGAAGACGATCGGCACGCGCGGCGGATCGCCCGGCTTCGGGACCACCTGCCGCTGGAAGAGCGGCTCCATGCGATCGCCGATCAAGTAATAGAGCGGGAGGAAGGGCTGCGTCAGCGCGGTGAGGAACGTCTCGCGGAGGAGCTCACGCAACGTGAGCCCGAGCTCCCGCCGCGCGGTGTGGGCGCGCATCGAGAAGAAGGAGACGAGCGCGTAGCCCCAGATGCCGACGAAGAACGCGCCGATGGAGGCGCCGCCGACGATGAGGGCGAGGCGCAGCACCCCCGCACTATAGATCGCCGCTGCGCGGCGCGGTGCTACGGTAGCAACCGTGGATCTCGCCGCGATCGAAGCCCTCTACCCCGAGCACGTCGCGCACCAGCGGCGGCTCTACGCCGAGGCGATGAAGGAGGTCGGCTGCGACGCCGTCCTCGTTCACTCGGGCACGCCGCTGAAGAAGACGCAGTACGACGACCAGTACTGGCCGGTGCGGCCGACGCCGTTCTTCCACCACTGGGTGCCGCTCTACGAGGCGAGCTGCTTCCTCCTCGTCGATCCGGTCGCGACGCCGCGCCTCTTCCGTCCCGCGGTCCACGACTTCTGGGAGCGCCCGCCCGCGCCGGAGTCGCTCGCGTTCATGGACGTCTTCGACGTCGTGGGGACCGGCGAGCCGGAGCTGCCGCCGGGCAAGGCGGTGCACTTCATCGGCGACGACGTGAGCGTCGCGGACAAGCTCGGCGTCCCGCCCGCGCGGCGGAACGCGAAGGCGCTCCTCGACGCGCTCGATCGCCTCCGCACGACGAAGACGCCCTACGAGATCGCGTGCCTCGCGGAGGCGAACCGCCGCGCGTCGCTCGGGCACGAAGCGGTGCGGCGCGCCTTCGCGGAGGGCGACCACGCCGAGCTCGACCTCCACCTCCTCTACTTGCAGACCACGCGGCAGGACGATCCCGAGACGCCGTACAAGAGCATCGTCGCGCTCGGCCGCAACGCGTCGATCCTCCATCACGTCAGCTACGGGCGCGACAAGACGCGCGCGGAGTCGCTCCTCCTCGACGCGGGCGCGACGTGCCTCGGCTACTGCTCCGACGTCACGCGCACGTGGGTGAAGGCGGGCGGCGCGGGCAGCGTCGCGTTCCGGCAGGTGCTCGCCGGGATGGAGAAGATGCAGCAGGACATCGTCGGCAAGATCCGCGCGGGCGCGCCGTACGAGGAGCTGCACGACGAGTCGCACCGTCAGGTGAGCGCGATCTTGAAGGAGGCCGGCATCGTGAAGGCGTCGGCGGAGGAGATCGACGCGACCGGCATCAGCCGCGTCTTCTACCCGCACGGGCTCGGCCACTCGCTCGGCCTCCAGACCCACGACGTCGGCTGCAAGCCGGTGCTCCCCAAGCCCGAGAACCCGTTCCTCCGCAACACGTCGACGATCGCGGACGGCCAGGTGTTCACGATCGAGCCTGGCCTCTACTTCATCGATACGCTCCTCGCGCCGCTGCGGAACGATCCGCGCGGCAAGCTCGTCGACTGGAACCTCGTCGAGGCGCTCGCGCCGCTCGGCGGGATCCGCATCGAGGACGACGTGCTCGTCACCGGCGCGACGACGCGGAACTTCTCGCGCGAAGTCCTGCCGCAAGGCGGCGGCCTCGTCTGAGCACCAACGACGATCTCCCGAAGCCGACGGTCATGGACCGTCTCCGCGCGTCGCCCGTCACCTTCGTGCTCGCGGCGATCAACGTCGCCTATTTCCTGTGGGTCGAGCGCCACGGCAGCTCGACCGATCTCGCCACCCTCGTCCGCTTCGGCGCCGTCGAGCAGATGCACGTGCGCGCGGGCGACTACTGGCGGCTCGCGAGCTACATGATCCTCCACATCGGCTGGGGTCATCTCCTCCTCAACACGTGGGCGGGCATGAGCTGGTGCGCGGTCGTCGAGCGCGCGATGGGCCCGTGGCGGTTCTTGCTCGTGTACGTCCTCGCCGGCCTCGGCGGCGGCGCCTCGTGCGCGCTCTTCTCGCCCAACGCGGTCACCGCCGGCGCGTCGGGCGCGATGTTCGGCGTCATCGGCTCCCTCCTCGCGATCCGCTACCGGACGCTCGGCAGCTTCGCCGCCTTCGCCGCCGATCGCGGCGTGCGCGCGACGCTGGGCCAGATCGCGATCTGGACCCTGCTCGGCGTCTACGCGATCCGGATGAGCCAGTCGGCGCATTTCGGCGGCTTCTTCACCGGCGCGCTCGTCACGCTCGTGATGATGGTGCGCGCCCGCCGCGCGCTCGCGTGGGCGGCGTTCACGCTCGCGTTCCTCGCCTTCACCGCCGCCGCGACGCGCCCGTGGGAGCTGGGCCGCGCGCGCGGGACGAGCGTGGACTTCGCGCAGGTGAAGATCGACCGCCTCGGCCGCCCGACCGAGAACGCCGCCATCGTGCTCCTCGCCGCGCGCCCGGCGTGCGAGAGCGGCATCGAACGCGCCTGCGTGGTCGACGCGATCGCGCGGCTCGATCCCGACGACCACCCGCTCTGCGTCCGCACCTACGAGGTGTTCGAGCGCGCCTGCACCCGCGGAGACGCCGACGCGTGCGCGGGCCAGGGCATGCAGCTCGGCATGGGCTGCGGCGTGCCGGAGGACCTCGATCGCGGGCGCGCGCTGCTCGAGCGGGCCTGCGAGTCGGGCAGCGCGTACGCGTGCGCGCTGAAGCTGTGACGCGGCGCGCGTCAGCGGCGGAGGACGGGGCGGACGCGGCCGGCTCCGTCGACGGCGATCGCGTACATCTCGACGCCGCGTGAGAAGAAGACGATCGCCTCCTCTCCACGAACGGCCACCGCCTGGACCCTGGGCTTGGCGTCGAGGACGATCGCGTGCCGGCTGTCGAGCACGATCTCGTCGGGCTCGTCGACCCGTGCGCTGAGCTCGTTGCGGTCGCTCCAGAGCGCGAGGATCCGACCGCCCATCGGAGCGAGGTCGACGCCAACACGGGAGATGAGGCGCCTGGGCAGCGGCGTCGACGAGCACGCGGTCGCCGTGCAGCGCACCACGACCGCCGTCTCTCCGCCGACCGAGGTGCTCTCGACGAGCTCGAAGGTGCTCGGCGTGCAACGGACGTTGGTGGCCCTGCCGGCGCCCTCGGCGATCAACATCGGTGAGAGGACGCCGCCATGGACGCGAAAGATCCCGTAGGCGCGCGCGTCGGAGAACGCGGCGTCTTCGCGGGCGGTCGAGACGACGACCCAGCGGACGTCGCCGGCACCACACCCGCGGAGCGCGTCCGCAGGCGTTCCCGGGATCGGGCCGAAGCGCGTCACTTCTCCGAGCGGGGGACCGCTGCGCGCGAGCGACTGCGCGTAGACGATCGTCTGCTCGCCCTCCTTCGCGCGCGTCCACGCGTAGCCGGCGGCCATCTCCGTGCTCGTGTCGCCGTGCGCGACGGTGGCGACGAGCTTCGGCGCGTCGGAGCGGAGGACGGTGAGGCCCCCGTGCTCTTTCTTCGCGTACGAGACGACGCCGTCGCTCCAGGAGTACGCCGCCGTCACCGCGCCGGCGACGAGGTCGCCCGACGCGGTCACGAGGTACTTCGGCGAAGGGTCGACCACGAGCCAGTGCGCGAGCGGCGGGACCTCGCCGTCGAGGAAGGTCACGCGCTCGGGCGTGTCGGTCTCGATTCGATCGTCGCGCAGCGAGAGCTGGGAGAGGCTGGTGCACTCCGCGGCGAGCGGGTTGCCGGGATCGCTCGGACGGATCGTGCACTGGGTTCGCTGGCGCGAGAAGACGGCGTGGACGTCGGGGCTCGAGAATCGCGCGAGCCAGCCGTGGTGAAACGAGCTCGCGAAGTCTCCGTCGTACCGCGCGATCGGCTTCAGGTCGGCGATCGCGATCGGCGGCGGTCGGGGCGGCGGGCCTGCGGTCGACGCGTCGGACGAGGCTCCTCCCTTCGAGGATCGATCCGACTTGCACGCGCTCGAAGCGACGAGCACGAGGGCCAGCGCCAGCGCGCCTCGAAGCACGCGATGTGCCCTCGTGCTCAATCCTTCTTCAGCTCGAGGGAGGCCGAGTTGATGCAGTAGCGCAGGCCGCCGCGGGCGCGGGGGCCGTCGGGGAAGACGTGGCCGAGGTGGGCGCCGCATTCGTGGCACGTGACCTCGGTGCGGGTCATGCCGTGGGACTCGTCGGCGTGCTCGGCGACGGTGCCTTCCTTCATCGGCTGGACGAAGCTCGGCCAGCCGCTGCCGGAGTCGAACTTGTCGTCGGAGCGGAAGAGCTCCGCGCCGCAGCAAACGCAGGCGTACGTGCCGGCGTCGTGGCAGTCCCAGTATTGGCCTGTGAACGCGCGCTCCGTGCCCTTCTCGCGCGTGACGTGGAACTGTTCGGGGGTGAGCTGGGCCTTGTACTCGGCGTCGGTCTTTTTCATGGCGTCTCTCTACGCCGCGAAGATACCTCCGGTTACGGAATCGAGAACGACTTGCCGACACGGACCGGCGGACCGGTGAACGCCGGGACCACGACCGCGCGGAACTTCGCCGCGGCGCACCCCCCTCTCGGCGTCGCGACGAACGGCCCGCCGTCGACGACGGCGCTCGCCGCGGTGCCGTCGCTCACGAACGTCACCGTCACATGACCGGTGCCGTCCGGCCCGTCGAAGCCGCTACACGCGCTGAGGTCCACCGCAGCAAGCGCGGCCGCAGCCGCGCCCCGATCGAACTCGGCCTTCGGCGCCGCCACGGGCGCGGTGGGGGCCGGGACCGAGGGCGAGGGCGCGGGCGCCGCGGTACCGTTGAAGCAGCGTGGCTTGTAGTGCTTCGCGCCCTGGGCGTCGAACCAGAAGGGCGGATCGCAATCGAGCGACGGCGCGGGCGCGGACGCGACTGGTGGGCGCGCGACGACGGGGCTCGCGACGTGGGAGGGCGACGCCGCGGGCACGAGCGTCTCGAGCGCGGGCGGGTCCGGCGGCGTGGGGGCGATCGGAGCGGGGGGAATGGGCGGAATGGGCGAGAGGTCGGCGGTCGGGATCGACGGATCGCGGCGGACCTCTTCCTGCTGCTTCGCCCAGCCGCCGATGACGAACACGAGGCCCGCGGCGAGCGGGAGCAGCAGCGCGACGACGACGACGCGGGCGTATTTGCTTCGTGCGGCGTCGGTCCGGCGCGCCGCGACGGCGGGGACGATCGCGGTCTCCTCTTCGCGGGCGACCGCGGCGCGCGTGCGCTCGAGCGCGTAGGGAGGGGGCTCGTCGAGATCGACGGACGAGAGCAGCGCGTGCTCGAGGGCGGTGCAGTCGGGTTCGAGGAGGAGACGCTTCACTTGATCACCTTCTTGAGCTCCGCGACGCGGGAGCGAAAATCCTCACGCGCACGACGGAGTCGCGACGCCGCGGTGCCCTCCGGGACGTCGAGGAGCTGCGCGATCTCGGGGACCGTGAGCTCGTCGAGCTCGAACAACACGAACGCGGCGCGGAGATCGAAGGGCATCGCGTCGAGGACGTCGTCGAGGAGCTCGCGCGCGCGTTTGCGATCGAGCAGCTCGTCGGGTTGCGGGGGCGCGGCGTCCTCGGGTGGGCGGCGTGCGTCGCGGCGCGCGGCCGAGCGGCGCTGCTCCGAGGCGACGCGCACGGCGACGCCCTGGAGGTAGGGGCGCTCGCGGCCGACCTCGATCTCGACGGCGCGCCGGGCCGCGACGATGAACACCTGCTGCGCCGCGTCGTCGAGCGCCTCCGACGGAACGCCGAGGCGGCGCAGGAGCGACCATATACGCGCGAAATGGTCATCGACCATCGCGCGCACCCGCGAGTCGCCCGCGGCCCCGCTCATGCCCCTCTCATCCCAACGATCGAGCGTAATGTCCACGTTTCATGGGTATTGGCCGGCCGAACGCGAATCGATCACGGTCGCGCGAAGAAAGCTCGGCGTCCGTCGTGGGTGAAAAACCGCCGCCGCCGTGGAACTACCCTGAAATCGGGCGGGCGGACTGGCGCGCGCCGCGACGGCGCGTATGCCCTCGCTCGCTCGCGGAGGGCGGGTCGAAAGGTGTTCTCCATGACCCGCCAGACCATGATCCCCTCATTGGCCGCGATCGCGTCGCTCGCGCTCGCCGGCTGCGCGAGCGCCGACGGCGAAGCGCCGAGCACGAGCGCGCAACCCGTCGTCGGCGGCCTCGAAGCCCCACGCGGCGCCTGGCCCGGCACCGTCGGCCTCTACATCAACGGCCGCCAGAACTGCGGCGGCGCGTTGATCACGAACGAGTGGGTCATCACCGCCGGCCACTGCGTGAACACGTATTACGCGAACGGCGGCGTCGACAGGATCGTGCTCGGCCGCCACGTCGCGTCTTCGACGGAGGGTGAGGAGCGCCTCGTCGACCGCGCGTACCGACACGACTCGTTCAGCTGGATGACGCTCGACGCCGACGTCGGGCTCCTTCACCTCGCCGAGCCGTCGACGATGCCCACCGCGAAGCTCCTCACTCCCGAGCTCGTCGCGCGGGTCGTCGACGGCGCCGCGGTCACCGTCGTCGGCTGGGGATCGACGACCGAGGGCGGCGACCCGAGCGACGTATTGCGCCAGGCGACAATGCCCATTTTGCCAAACGAGCAATGCCGTCAATATCCCCATTACGGGAACATCAACCAAGACCAGATATGCGCCGGCTACGTGACGGGCGGCCACGATGCCTGTCAGGGCGACAGCGGCGGCCCGCTCTTCATGACGATCGACGGCGCGCCGGTGCAGGTCGGCGTCATCAGCTGGGGGATCGGCTGCGCGCGCCCGAACCGCCCCGGCATCTACACCCGCCTCGGCAGCTACCTCGACTGGATCTGGACGACGACCCGCGGCGCCGCGGGCGCCCCCGCGCCGCTCGCGCCGGCGACGAAATAGGCCGAACCCATCGGCTTCAGGCGCGTGGCGACGGTGTTACCGGCAGAGGCCGTCGCTCGCGGGTTTGCGCTCGCAGTCGTCGCCGGGCGGGGAGAGGTTCGCGTTGCACGACGCTCCGTTCGAGCCCTTCGCGTGGCAGACCCAGAGCTGGTTCCCGACGCAGCACGTCGCGTCGCCGCCCCTCCCCCCGCCGTCGCCGTCGCCGCCTCCGCCGTCGTCGATCTCCGCGTCGAGCGCCGCCTTGAACGCCTCGACGCATCGCTCGACGCACGCCCCGTCCGCGCACGTCGCGAGACATTCGTCGAGGGCCTCGCTCGGATCGGCCTTCGGCTTCGTCTCGACGGGCGTCGCCGCGTCGTCGGCAGGGACGTCGGTGGAGGTCGTCTTGGCGGGAGGCGTCGCGGGCGCGTCGGCCGTCTTGGCGGCCGATTCATCGAGGTTCCCCTTGGCCTCCGAAGGCGGCGATTCCGCGGAATCCGTCGACGACGCGCAAGCCATGGACGACGCCGCGAGAAGGAGCACGTACGGGAGAGCACGAAAACAGGTCATGAGCGGACGAACCTCCGCCCCTCCGTTCAGCAGCATGCATGCCATCCCCCCAACCCGCCGGATCCCGAACGCCCCAACGATGAGACGACATCCCGCAGCGAGCACCCCCACTGCACTCGTCCTCCCTCACTGTCCCAAGACCACGCGGCGGTGATACCACACGCCTTCGCCGCCCTCCCTCCACGACCAACGTCGCGGCCACCACCGATCCAGCTCATGGCCCTCGCGACGGCGCTACCCGCCCGAGCCGCTGCTGCCGC
This sequence comes from Labilithrix sp., assembly GCA_019637155.1. Taxonomy (NCBI): domain Bacteria; kingdom Pseudomonadati; phylum Myxococcota; order Polyangiales; family Labilitrichaceae; genus Labilithrix; species Labilithrix sp. Next base: position 458,406 of record JAHBWE010000003.1, read on the forward strand.
GGAACCAGCCCCCGCCGCCGCCGCTGCCCGAGCCGTAGTGCCAGCCCCAGCCGCGGTAGCCGGGGGTGATGAACGGGCGGCCGTACGCGAGGCCGAAGCCGCCGCGCGCGCGGCCGTAGAAGACGGGGTCGTCGACCAGCGTCCAGCGCTCCTTCGGGTAGTAGCTGCGCGGCGAGAAACGGAGCGCCCAGTCGACCGGCTTCGAGAGGTCCGTCTTCGCGAGGAAGTCGAGGTCGACGAAGAAGATCGCGATGCCCGCCTGCGACCACGCGCGGAAGCTCTCGTAGAGATCGTCCTCCTCGACCTCCGCGTCGTCGAGGTCCTCGACGACGTACACCACCTTCGTGATCCCCCTGTCCTTCAGCGTCTGCGCGTCGGGCAGATCGCTCGCCTGCAGCATGTAGCGGTTGTCGTAGACGTCGTCGTCCGGCTCGTCGAAGCGGTACGCGAGGCGCCACGAGTCGAGGAGGAAGACCGGCGTCGCGCGATCGATCGCGGCCGGATCCGACGGCGGCAGCTTCGGCGGGTACAGGACCAGGCCCGCGAGCGTCTCCTCCGCCGGGACGAGGCCGGTGTTCGCCGGCCAGTTGTTGAAGGTGACGACCGGCGCGACCGGATCGGCCGCGTCGCGGCTCAGACGCGAGGCGAACACGCACGACGCGGCCCCGCGGAGATCGAGGAGCCACATCGTGCCCGCCGGGAGCCCCGCCTTCGCGAGGTTCGCCGCGGCGGCGTCGGCCTCGCCGAGGACGTCGAGCGCCTGGATGTCCGGGAGCGAGGCGTGCCCGCCCATCGGATCGACCGACGAGATGAGCGTCGCCTTGTGGTAGCGCGACCACGGGCTCGAGGGCTGGTTCTGCCAGCGCTGCGCGAGCTCGTTCGACGTCGGCAGCGTGTACTCCTTCGCGTCGGGGACGTCCTCCGACCAGAACGCGACGCTGACCGACGGCGTCCACGGCCGGAGCGAGCACCCCGCGCTGACGAGCGCGAAGGGGAACAAGACGCCGAGCCGCGCCCTCATCGATCGGTCCTCATGGCTCCGCCCCGACGAAGACCGGGAGCACGAGCGCCTCGTGCGAGCAATGCGACGTCGCCGAGAAGCGCGCGAAGTAACCCGCGAACGCGCCGTCGAGGAGGTAGACGCCGAGCGTGACGAGGCGATCGCCCCACGGCGTCGCGATCGGGCGCTGGCGCACGAAGCGCTGCGCGATCCACGCCTGATCGCCGTCCTCCTCCACGCTCGCGATCTCGTCCGCGATGAACGTCCACTCCTCGTCGGTGGTGAGCGCGCCGACGTAGACGTGATCGCCGACGCGCGAGAGGTCGCGCTTGAGCACCCAGTCGGGGCGCTCGAGCAAGAGGCGCGGGCGCGAGAGATCGGCGACCTCCCGCGTCTCGGGGAACACCTCCCGCGCCGCCGCCGCGTCGTGCGCGAAGGCGCGCGCCATCGCGAGCTTCGACTGCGCGTGGATCCAGCGGAACGACGACATCGACGCGAGCTTCCCCGCCGCGGTCGCACGGACGATCGCGTCGATGTTCGACTGCCCCGCCATGTACTCGAGCGGATAGAAGCGGTACGCGACCGCGACGGCCTCGCCGCGCACGCCGACGCCGTCGCCGAGCGGCTTGAGCGCGGTCGGCGCGCAGCGAACGACGCGCGCGCCGCGCTCGCGGAGGAGGCGCTCGAGGATCGCGCACACCTGGAGGTCCTCCGCGTAGCCGGTCGCGTAGAGCAGCGCGACGAGGCCGCCGTTCGCGCGGCGGAGGAGCGTATCGGCGAGGGAGCCCGCGACGTGGGTCGGATCGCCGAACGACGCCGGCGCGCCCGCGCTCCGCGCGAGCCTCGGCAGCGCGAGCGTCTCGTTGTAGCCGCCGGGGCAGTCCGCGTTCACCTCGCACGCGATCCAGCGGCCGTCCTCCGCGAGGAGGAGATCGACGCGCGCGATCGCGCCGCGATCGCCGCCCGCGCGCGCGGCGGCGGCGAGGCGATCGACGTCGGGGTGGAAGCGGTAGCGCGCGCCCTCGCTCGGATCGGCGGCGGCGCGATCGGCCGCGTCCGCGACGAGCGTCCACGCGCGCTCCGCCGCGACGATCGCGGCGCGATGCGCGCTCGGCGAGAGGACGAACGGGTGCAGATCGACGCGGCGGCGGCCCATCGTCCACGCGTCCCAGACGAACCAGTGATGTTGGAGCTCGCGCTCGAGCGCCGGCAGCGCGAGGAGCGGATCGGCGACGCGCAGAGGCTCGACCGCGAGCTGCATCGTCAGGGCAGCCTCCGCGCGAGGCTGTCCCAGAGCTTCGGGTCCTCCGCCCCGAGGCTGTAGAAGAGGACGCCGACGTTCTCGCCGAGGACCGGCGGCGCCCACCCGCCGAGCGCGACCGCGGTCGAGTCCGCGTCGTCGAACCAGGTCATGTGCGACTCGCCGCCGAAGCTGGTCCACGACACGTACGCCGCCTGGGTGGGGCCGCGGTAGATCGGCTGACCGCCGATCGCCGCCGCCGCGATCGCCTCGTTGTACGAGACGCCGCGCACGCCGCGGGGCCCGAAGTCGATGCCGTAGAGCGGGAACGAGACGTCGACGTTCGGCGTCGCGGACTGGGCGAGGCGCACCGCGTCCACCGCCCAGCCGGGATCGATCGTCGGACCGGCCTGGCTCTCGGAGTAGTCGAGCGTCATCACGCGCATGCGATCGACGTGCGGCGCGAGCTCGACCCGGTTGAACGCCTCCCCGCCGGGGAGATCGCTCGGCGTCGTGACCGACGGCGGGATGAAGACGCCGAGGCGCTTCTGCGGGCGGATCCGTCCGGCGAGGCCCCGCACGAGGCTCGTCACGTCCGCGCGCGCGTCGTCGGGGAGCTTCTGGAGGTCGATCTCCACGCCGTCGGCCGCCTCGACCGCGGGCACCACCGTCTCGAGGAAGCGCCGCTGCCACGCCGGCTGCGCGAGCCACGCGCGGGTCTGCGCGCCGTCGTAGCGCTGCCCCGACTCGTCGGTGAACGAGACGCCGAGGTGGACGCGGTAGCCCTCCCGCTTGATGTCGCCGACGAGCCCCGCGAGCGCCGCCTTCGCGCTCGGATCGCGCGGGCCGACGGTGCCGTCCTCGCGCGGGACGAGGCACAAGAGGATCACGTCGCCGCCGCGGAGCACGCGCTTCGCCGACGCGGTCGCGAGCGTGGAGCGCTGCCACGTGTCGAGCACGCAGCCGTCGACGACGACCGAGCTCCTGCGATCGGGCAGGTCGACGTCCGCGTTCAAGCCGACCGCGCCGCGCGTGCCGCCCGAGTCGGAGCCGCAGGCGTAGAGCGCGAACGCGAGGACGGGCACGAGGAGCGACTTCATGATTCTCATCATCGACCCCATTCGAAGCGGAGACCAACCATCCCGCCGTTGAGCCATGAATGTTCGTAGAGGCGCGGGATGACCTGGAGACACACCCGCGTCGTCGGATCGAGCCGGCGACATCCCTCGAGCTCGGCCTGCACGAGGAACGTCATCGTGAGCGTGTTCTCGAGCTCGTGGACCTCCGAGCCCGCCGCGACGGAGCCGTCGACGGAGATGAAGCTCACGCCGGTGCGGAGCGCCGCCTCGAACATGTAGCGCCGGTGCTTCCAGCGCCGACCGATGCCGGGCAAGAGGAAGTCCGCGCGGCGCGTGGTCCAGTCGCGCGTGCGCGCGATCGAGCCGTCGAGCGACGTCACCGTCGTCGGGTACGAGCCGACCGCCCAGAAGAAGTTGCCGCCCAGAGTGGGGATCTTCCACCGATCGTCGAGGACGATGTCGACGTCGAGCTGGAAGCCGACGAGCGCGCGAGCGCCGCGCGACTTGATGCTGTTCTCGCCGACGTCGCGCGAGCTCGTGCTGATCTTCTCGGTGTCGAACGCGGGGGTCTCGCGGAGCCAGCCGCCCGCCATCGTGGCGCCGAGCTGAACGTCCCAGTCGGCGCGCAGAGGTCGTGACACGCCGACGACCGCGAACGCAGTCGCAAGGCCGACGCCGATCCCCTTCCGAGCTGCCACGAGCTTTCACACTAGGGCGCGCCGGTCGTTCGTGCAGGCCGAATTTGCACGACCGCGACGAATCGGTGGGGGCTGCAACGGGGGTGTGAAGGAGGATTCATACCCGACGAGGAGGGCCCGCGTCGTAGCATCCGCGCGGTGCGGCTCCGAGCGCTCGCCTTCCTCCTCGTCGTCGCCGTCGCGTGTTTGCTCGCGTGCAACGGAAGCGAGCGCGCGACCGGCGGCCTCGCGCGCGTGAAGGCCGCGGGCGTGCTCCGGTGGGGCGGCGACGTCCAGGGCGGCGAGCCCTACGTGTACGACGATCCCGACGAGCCGGGCCACCTCGTCGGCTTCGAGGTCGAGATCGCCGACGCGATCGCGAAGGAGCTCGGCGTGCGCGCGGAGCTCGTGCAAAACGACTGGGCGAACCTCGTGCCCTCGCTCGAGCGCGGCACCTTCGACGTCGTCATGAACGGGCTCGAGGTGACGGAGAGCCGCGTCGGCCGCGTCCTCTTCACGCGCCCGTACTACGCGTTCGCCGAGCGCTTGATGGTGCGCGCCGACGACACGTCGATGCGGCCGGAGCTCGCCTCGCTCCACGGCAAGAAGGTCGGCACCCTCGCGAACAGCCTCGCGTGGGAGATGCTCCGCGGCACCGCGGAGGTGGTCCCTTACGAAGGCGTGGAGGAGCCCTACGCGGACCTCGTCAGCGGTCGCACCGACGCGGTGCTCCTCGACGACATCATCGCGACGCGCTACGGCGAGCCGAAGCCGGAGCTGAAGGTCCTCGGCGATCTCCGCGAGGGCTACTACTCGATCGCGCTCCGCCCCGCCGACGCGGACCTCAAGGCGGCGATCGACGACGCGATCGGCAAGATCGCGGCGCGCGGCGAGCTCCAGGCGATCCTCGAGCGGAGCCGCCTCTGGAACGAGCGCCAGCCCAAGCTCCGTATGTGGTCGCCGGACGATCAGGCGAAGATGATCGGCGCGCCGCCCGCGCCGCCGCCGATGGGCCGCGGTCACGTCGTCCTCTTCTTGAAGGGCGCCGGCGTCACGCTCTTCGTCTCCACCCTCGCGATGGGGATCGCGATCCCGCTCGGGCTGCTCCTCGCGCTCGGGCGGATGTTCGGCGGACGCACCGCCGCGCGCCTCGCCTCCGCGTACGTCGAGGTCTATCGCGGCACGCCGGTGCTGTTGCAGCTCTACCTCCTCTATTACGGCCTCGCGCCGGTGCTGAAGCTCGGCGCGATCGAGGCCGCCGTCATCGGCCTCGGCATGAACTACGCGGCCTACGAGGCGGAGGTGTACCGCGCCGGCATGCAGGCGGTGCCGAAGGCGCAGCTCGAAGCCGCCCTCGCGCTCGGCATGTCGACGCGGCTCGCGCTCCGCCGCGTCGTCGTCCCGCAGGCGCTCCGCCACGCGATCCCGAACGTGACGAACGACTTCATCGCGCTCTTGAAGGACAGCTCGCTCGTGAGCGTCATCACCGTCGTCGAGCTCACGAAGCAGATGACGATCACCGCCGTCGACGTGCGCTCGTGGATCGGACCCGGCCTCCTCTGCGCCGGCCTCTACTTCGCGATGAGCTTCCCGCTCGGCGTGATCTCGCGGCGCCTCGAGAAGAAGCTCGAGGGCGAGCGCGAAGCGGAGGCGCACGCGACGTGATCTCGATCAAGACCCTACAGAAGTCCTTCGACGGGCGGACGATCCTGGGCGGGATCAGCCTCTCCTTCGAGAAGGGCAAGGTCACCACGATGGTGGGGCCCTCCGGCGGCGGGAAGTCGACGCTCCTTCGCTGCGTCAACGGGCTCGAGACGTTCGACGCGGGCGCGATCGACGTCGGCGGCCTGACGTTGACCCCCGGCGCGACGGACCGCGCGCTGCTCCGCGCGGTGCGGCTGAAGGCGGGGATGGTGTTCCAGCACTACGGCCTCTTCTCGCACATGACCGCGCTCAGGAACGTGATGGAAGCGCCGACCCACGTGAAGAAGGTGCCGGTCGAGGAGGCGCGCGAACAGGCGCTCGCGCTGCTCGAGCGCGTCGGCCTCTCGCATCGCAAGGACGCCTTCCCGCGCGAGCTCTCCGGCGGCGAGCAGCAGCGCGTCGCGATCGCGCGCGCCCTCGCGATGGAGCCGGAGGCGCTCCTCCTCGACGAGCCGACGAGCGCGCTCGATCCCGAGCGGAAGATCGAGGTCGTCACCGTGCTCCGCGACCTCGCGAAAGCGGGGGCGACGATGGTGATCGTCACCCACGAGCTCGCCGTCGTCCGCGATTTCGCCGATCGCGTCGTCACCCTCCGCAACGGCGCCATCGTTGACGACATCCATCCGCAGAAGTAGACGTACGTCCGTTAAAGGAGAGAAGCCTATGTCCCTGCGCATCAACGACACCGCTCCGAACTTCAAGGCCAAGACCACCCAGGGCGAGATCGACTTCCACGAGTGGATCGGCGACGGCTACGCGATCCTCTTCTCGCACCCGAAGGACTTCACGCCGGTCTGTACGACCGAGCTCGGCTACATGGCGAAGCTCGAGCCGGAGTTCAAGAAGAGGAACACGAAGATCATCGGCCTCTCGGTCGACCCCGTCGACGACCACGCGAAGTGGGCGGCCGACATCGAGGAGACGCAAGGCGCGAAGGTCAACTACCCGCTGATCGGCGACAGCGATCTCGCGGTCGCGAAGCTCTACAACATGCTGCCGGCCGAAGAGGCGGGCACGTCGCAGGGCCGCACCGCCGCGACGAACGCGACCGTGCGCACCGTGTTCGTCATCGGCCCGGACAAGAAGATCAAGCTGCAGCTCACCTACCCGATGACGACGGGCCGCAACTTCGACGAGATCCTCCGCGTCCTCGAGTCGATCCAGCTCACCGCGAAGCACAAGGTCGCGACGCCGGTGAACTGGAAGAACGGCGACGACGTCATCATCGCGGGATCGGTGAGCGACGACGAGGCGAAGAAGCTCTACCCCGAGGGCTTCAAGCAGCCGAAGCCGTACCTCCGCATCGTCAAGCAGCCCCAGTAAGGGCCGGCCGCTCCAGCGCCGCGCGGACCTTCTCCGCGAGCTCGGCGGGGGTGAACGGCTTCTGCAAGTAGGCCACGGCGTCCATCACGACGCCGTGGCGGACGACGTTGTCGTCGTTGTAGCCGGACATGAAGAGCACCTTGAGCGACGGGCGCGCGCCGGTGAGACGGCGCGCGAGCTCGGCGCCGCCCATCTGCGGCATCACCACGTCGGTGAGGAGGAGGTCTACCTCGGTCGCGTCACGCGCGAGCGCCTCGAGCGGGCTCTTCGCCTCGACGACGCGATGGCCCTGCCGCTCGAGCGCGCGGCGCGTGACGGCGCGCACCTGGTCGTCGTCCTCGACGAGGAGGACGGTCGCGCGCGCGGCCGGCGCGATCGCGGGCGGCGCGGCGGCGGCGACGGAGGGCCTCTGCCGGCGCGTGCGCGGGAGGACGATCTCGAACCTCGTGCCCGCGCCCGGCGCGCTCGCGACGTGGATCGTCCCGCCCGCCTGATCGACGAACGCGTGCGCGGTGGAGAGGCCGAGGCCGGTCCCCTTCCCTTGCTCCTTCGTCGTGAAGAACGGCTCGAACACGCGCGCGGTCGTCGCCGCGTCCATGCCGCAGCCGGTGTCGGTCACCGACACGACGAGCGCGTCTGTCCCGCGCTCGGCGAGCCCGATCGTGAGCTTGCCGCCGGTCGGCATCGCGTCGCGCGCGTTGACGACGAGGTTCATCAGCACCTGCTCGAAGCCGCTGCGATCGACGCGAACGAGCGGCGCCTCGCGGAGGGCGGCGGCGGCGCAGACGAGCTCGACGTCCTCGCCGACGACGCGCGCGAGCATCTTCTCCATCCCCTCGAGGAGCGCGGCGAGATCGACGACGACCGGCTGGAAGAGGTGGTGGCGGCTGAAGACGAGGAGCTGCCGCGTGAGCTCCGCCGCGCGACGGCCGGCGGTCATCACCTCCTCGACGTCTTCCCTCACGTCCGGCAGGTCGGCGACGCGCTCGAGCAGCGTGTCGCCGTAGCCGAGGATGACGGAGAGCATGTTGTTGAAGTCGTGCGCGACGCCGCCCGCGAGGCGGCCGACCGCCTCCATCTTCTGCGACTGGCGCAGCTGCGCGAGGAGCGCCTCGTATCGCTGCTCGGCGTCGCGCCACGCGGTGATGTCCGTCGCCGTCACGAGGGCGCCGCCGTCGAGGATCGGCGTCGACTCGAGCAGCGCGAGGCAGCGCGCGCCGTTCGAGCGCACGAGGTGGACCTTCGTGGCGCCGCGCGGGAAGACGGCGAGGCGCTCCTTCATCGCGGCGTGATCGTCCGGCGCGACGAGCTCGAGGACGTGACGCCCGGCGACGGCGGACGGCGCGTAGCCGAGCATCTCGGCCATCCGCGCGTTCACCGACCTCGTCGCGCCGTTCGCGTCGAGGATCCAGACGCCGACGTTCTCGCTCTCGACCGCCCAGCGGAAGAGCGCACGATGGTCCGGCCGCACGCGCGCGAGGACGAGATCGAGGCGCGCGAGCTCTTCGGGAGCGACGACGTCCGCCGCGCCCGCGCGGATTACCGCGACGATCTCCGCCGCCGCGACGCCCGGCGGCGCGACGACCACACACGTCGCCACCGGCGCGAGCTGGCTGAGCCGTGGGCGCGCGCTCCACGCGAGGAGGACGACGTCCCACCCGCCGGCGACGAGGGCGCGCAGCTCATCCGCGCGCGGCGGAAGCACGACGACGTCCGCGCTCGCGAGCTGCGCCCGCGCCGCTGCCGCAACTTCGCCGTCTTCCTCGTCCACGACGACTACGCGCACACGTCCGCCCTGCTCCCTGCCCCAGGGCTCACTCTAGCCGGATTGGAGCCGAACGACGATCCGTCATCGCGCCGCGGGCCCCGCCGGGCCGATCTCCGGTATGATTACCGGCAGGTTGGAGCCGGGGTTCGTCGTCGCCGAGCGCTTCGAGATCGAGCGTCGAGTCAGCGCGGGCGGGATGTCCGCCGTGTTCCGCGCGATCGACCGCCAGAGCGGCGGGGTCGTCGCGGTGAAGATCCTCTACGGGCGCGACGAGGGGGAGCACCGGGAGCGGCTCTACCGCGAGGCGCGCGTCCTCGAGAAGCTCAGTCATCCCGGCATCGTCCGCTACGTCGCCCACGGCGAGATCGACGGCGACAAGCCTTACCTCGCGATGGAGTGGATCACGGGCGAGACCCTCGGCAAGCGGCTCGCGCGGACGGGTCTCACCATGGGCGAGAGCGTCCGCATGGTCACCCGCATCGCGGAGACGCTCGCGACCGCGCACGCCAAGGGCATCATCCATCGCGACATCAAGCCGGGGAACCTCATCCTCCGCGAGAGCAACGTCGACGATCCGACCCTCATCGACTTCGGCATCGCGCGGATGGGGCTCGGCGCCTCGTCGATCACGAACACTGGCGTCATGCTCGGCACGCTCGGGTACATGGCGCCGGAGCAGGCGCGCGGGACCAAGCAGCTCGACGCGCGCGCCGACGTGTTCGCGCTCGGGGCGGTGCTGTTCAAGTGCCTCACCGGCTTGCCGGCGTTCGCGGGCGAAGACGAAATCGCGATCCTCGCGAAGATGCTCTTCGAGACGCCGCCGCGCGTGCGCGACCTGAAGAAGGACGTCCCCGAGGCGCTCGAGGAGATCATCGGGCGGATGCTCTCGCGCGATCCGCTCCAGCGGCCGGCCGACGGCGGCATCGTCGCGGCGGAGCTCGCGGCGCTGGGGGCGCTCGACGTCGTCGGCTCCTACTCCGCGCGCGCGACGTCGACCCACGGCGACGTCATCACGCGCGGCGAGCAGCGGCTCGTCAGCGTCGTCGCGGTCGCGGCGGGGGCGTACATCGACAGCGAAGAGTCGACGATCAACGACGGCCAGTGGCAAGGGCTCAAGTCGCTCTCCACCACGCTGCGCTCCGCGATCGTGCCGTTCGGCGCGCACCTCGAGGCGCTCGCGAGCGGCATGATCGTCGTCACGTTGCCGGGGCGGCACAGCGCGACGGACCAGGCGACGCGGGCGGCGCGGTGCGTGCTCGCGATGCGCGCGGCGGCGCCGCATGCGCCGATGGTGCTCGCGACCGGGCGCGCCGTCATCGCGGACCGCGTGCCGATCGGCGACGCGATCGACCGCGCGGTGCGGATGCTGCAGCAGCACGAGAACGACGACGCGGAGAGCGGGGTCACGAACAACCGGAAGCTCCCGATCCACGTCGACGAGGTGACGGCGGGCCTCCTCGACACGCGCTTCATCACGCGCGCGGCGAGCGACGGGAGCGGGCTCGAGCTCGTGGGAGAGCAGGCGCCGGTCGACGCGGGGCGGATGCTGCTCGGCAAGCCCACGCCCTGCGTCGGGCGCGAGCGCGAGATCGTCATGCTCGAGGGCGTCTTCGCCGAGTGCGTGGCCGACGACGTCGCGCGCGCGGTGCTGGTGACGGCGCCGGCCGGGGTCGGGAAATCGCGGCTCCGCTACGAGCTCCTCCGGACCTTGCGCCACCGCGGCGCGCCGCACGAGGTGTGGACGAGCCGCGGCGACCCGATGCGCGCGGGCTCGCCGTTCGGCATGCTCTCGCAGATCATCCGCGCCGCCGCCGACGCGCAGGACGGCGAGCCGCCGCGCGTGCAGCGCGAGAAGATCCGCGCGCGCGTGGCGCGGACGGTGCCGCAGCGCGATCTCGTCCGCGTCACCCAGTTCCTCGCCGAGACGCTCGGCATCTCGATGCCGGAGGAGGACGACGTCCAGCTCCGCGCGGCGCGCCACGACCCCGTCCTCATGGGCGACCAGATGCGGCGCGCGTTCGAGGACTGGCTCGCGGCGGAGACGCGCGCGCAGCCGGTGCTCATCGTGCTCGAGGACCTCCACTGGGGCGACCTCCCGAGCGTGAAGTTCGTCGACTCCGCGCTCCGCGCGCTCCACGACCGGCCGCTCATGGTGCTCACCCTCGCGCGGCCCGAGGTGAAGGACCTCTTCCCCGATCTGTTCGCGGAGCGCGGCGTGCAGGAGATGCGCCTCAAGGAGCTGTCGAAGAAGGCGAGCGAGAAGCTCGTGCGCCAGGTCCTCGGCGAGCAGCTCTCCGATGATCAGGTATCGCAGATCGTCCAGTCCGCCGGTGGTAATGCCTTTTATCTCGAAGAGCTGATTCGCTCTCATTCGGTCGGCGTCGGCATCGACCGGGACGTTCCGCCGATATCGGCCCACGCCGGACGCCGCTCGATCTTGCCCGTCGTCGTCCCCGAGACCGTATTGACGATGGTGCAGGCCCGCCTCGAGGCGCTCGAGCCGGAGGCGCGCCGCGTGCTCCGCGCCGCGAGCGTGTTCGGGCAGACGTTCTGGCGCGGCGGCGTCGTCGCGCTCCTCGCCGGCGCGAACGCGGACGCCGTCCCGCCCGGGATGAGGCCGTCGGCGGGCGAGAACGAGGGCGCGCAGGTCGGCGCGTGGCTCGACGAGCTCGCGGTCCGCGAGATCGTCACCCGGCGCGAGAGCACCAAGTTCAAGGGCGAGCTCGAGTACCACTTCCGCCACGCGTTCGTCGCCGAGGCGGCGTACAGCATGCTCACCGACAAGGACCGCGTCCTCGGGCACAAGCTCGCCGCGCACTGGCTCGAGAAGAACGGCGAGAGCGAGGCGGTCGTCCTCGCGGAGCACCTCGAGCGCGGCGGGGAGCCGAAGCGCGCGATCACGTTCTACCGGCGCGCGGCCGCGCAGGCGCTCGAGGGCAACGACCTCGAGGCGTGCCTCGCGCGCGCCGATCGCGGCGTCGCGTGCGGGGCGGAGGGCGAGGTGCTCGGCCGCCTCTTGCTCCGCAAGTCCGAGGCGCATCGCTGGCGCGGCGAGAACCAGAAGGGCATGGAGTGCGCCCAGCGCGCGCTCGAGCTCCTCCCCCGCTCCGGCCGGCGCTGGTTCCTCGCCGCGGGCGAGGCGGTCGAGGCCGCGGCGCGCCTCGGCGACGAGAGCGAGCTCCATCGCTCCGTCGACGAGCTGTGCGACGTGAGCTCGGCCGGCACCCTCACCGCCCCGCACCTCGTCGCGCTCACGCGCGCGGCGTGCGTGCTCATGGCGGCGGGGAACTACCCGTCGGCGGACGACCTGCTCCGCACGATCGACGCGGCCTACGAGAACACCCGGCGCGGGGGCGCGCCGGACGATCCCCTCGCCGCCGCGCACGTCTATCGCACGCGCGCGTATCGGGCATTGGTCTCCGGCGACACCGGATCGGCGCTCTCGATGTTCAACGTCGCGATTGCCAACTACGAGCAAGCCGGCGACACGCGCGCGGCGTGCCGCCACCTCGTCAGCGCGGCGGCGGCGTGCATCGAGCTCGGCTCCTACCGCGAGGCGGAGCGCGCGCTCGTCGACGCGCTCGCGTCGGCGCAGCACATGGGGCTATCGGGCGTGAGCGCCTCGGTGTGGCATCACCAGGGAATGCTCCAGGCGCGCCTCGGCGACGCGCGCGCCGCGCTCGGGCTCGCCGACTCGGCGATCGAGGCGTTCGTCGCGCAGGGCGATCGCCGGATGGAGGCGGCGGCCCGCCTCTATCGCGGGTATTTCCTCACGCTCGCGGACGACCTCGACCGCGCCGAGCGCGAGGTGAGCCTCGCCCTCGACACGGCGGGCGCCTCGCCGCCGCTCCACGCCTACGGCCTCGCGATCCTCGCGAGCGTCTTCCTCCAGTACGGCCGCGCCGACAAGGCCGACGCGTGCGCGCGCGAGGCGCTCACGCTCCTCGACTCGCTCGGCGGGGTCGAGGAGGGCGAGGCGTTCATCCGCCTCACCTACGCGGAGGCGCGCGAAGCGGCGGGCGACATGTCCGGCGCGCGCGAGGCGATCGCGACCGCGCGCGTCCGCATCCTCGAGCGCACGGCGATGATCCAGGACGCGGCGTGGAAGGACACCTTCGTGCAACAGGTCCGCGAGAACGTGCGGACGTTGGAGCTCTACCGCGCATGGCGGGTCTGACCGATCTCCCGCCGCTCGGCGACGACGAGCTCGCCACGCTCTTCTGGGGCGCGAAGCTCCCGGCGCCGGAGTGGACGCACGCCGCCCACCTCCGGATGGCGTGGCTCACCCTCGCGCAGCACCCGATCGACGAGTCGCACGTGCTCCTCCGCGTCGGCATCATCCGCCTCAACGCCTTCCACGGCCTCATCGAGACCCCACAGCGCGGCTACCACGAGACGCTGACACGCGTATGGCTCACCCTCGTCGACGCAGCACGCAAGGCCGACGCCGGCGCGGGCTCGCGCGCGTTCCTCGAGCTCCACCCTGCCGCCCTCACACGCGAGGCGCCTCTCCGCCACTACTCCCGCGAGCGCCTCTTCTCGGTCCACGCGAGGGCGTGCTTCGTCGATCCGGACCTCGAGCCTCTTCCGCTCGTCTAGGGTCGGGGCTCACGCGGCTGGGGCCCGGCGGACGGCTCGGGGCGGCGCGGCCCGGCGGCTCAGCGCGAGCGCTGTGGCTTCGCCGAGGGGCGGCGGTAGGTCAGGACGGCGCGGAGGAGGTGGCTCGCGGTCTCGCGTAGGTCGGCGAGGCGGTGTTGCGGGCCGCGCTCGACCTGGGCGAGCAGGAGCTCGTCGACGCCGCCGACGATCGCGGTCGCGAGCGGCGCCGAGATCGCCCCGACCTCGGGGTGGCGCTTGCGCGCGTGGTCGACGAAGGCGCGGAGCTGGGTCGCGAAGGCCTCGTGGACCTCGCGGCGCATGCGGAGCGCGCGTGGGCCCGCCGCCGCCATCTCGACGAGGCACGCGCGCGTGAGCGCCGGCGTCGACTCGAGCGCGGTCACGTACGCGTCGATGACGGCGTCGACCTGCGCCGGCCACGCCGCGCCCGCGTGGAGCTCGAACGCATGCGCCATCGCCGCTTGCATGCGTGTCGTCGCGTCCTTGTAGGTCGCGAGGAGGCAGGCCTCCTTGTCCGCGAAGTGCTCGTAGAACGTGCGCTTCGAGACGCGCGCCTTCGCGACGATGTCCGCGATCGTCGCGAGGGCATAGCCCTTCTCCGCGAGCGCGAGCACGAACCCTTCCAAGATCCGCGCCTTCGCCTCATCCGAATCCGAAGCTTGGACTTGCATCTTCGGTACTGTCTGGTACCACAGATTGGTACTGGACGGTACCAAAACATGACCGACTTCGACGTGATCATCGTGGGCGCCGGGCTCTCCGGCATCGGGGCGGGCTACCGGCTGAAGACGGAGTGTCCCACGAAGACGTTCGCGATCCTCGAGGCGCGCGGCTCGATCGGCGGCACCTGGGACCTCTTCCGCTACCCCGGCATCCGGTCGGACTCGGACATGTTCACGCTCGGCTACCCCTTCCACCCGTGGAAGGAGGCGAAGGCGATCGCCGACGGTCCGTCGATCCTCTCCTACATCAAGGAGACCTCGACGAAGTTCGGTATCGACCCGCACGTCCGGTTCCACCACAAGATCCTCGAGGCGTCGTGGTCCTCGGACGCGCAGCGCTGGACGCTCGTGGCCGAGGTCGGCGACGGAGAGACGAAGGAGCGGAAGACCTACCGCTGCAAGTTCCTTTATCTCTGCGCCGGCTATTACAGCTACGACAAGGCGCACGCCCCCGTCTTCGAAGGCGCGGACACGTTCGGGGGGAAGATCGTCCACCCGCAGTGGTGGCCGGAGGACCTCGATTACTCGAACAAGCGAGTCGTCGTGATCGGCAGTGGCGCCACGGCGGTCACCCTCGTCCCTGCCCTCGCCGAGAAGGCGGCCCACGTGACGATGCTGCAGCGCTCGCCCTCGTACATCGCGTCGCTCCCGGCCGAAGACGCGATCGGGAACGCGATCCGCAAGGTGCTCCCCGAGCAGGCCGCTCACAGCATCGTTCGCACGAAGAACATGCTGATGAACCTCGGTTTTTACCAGTTTTGCCGGCGGCATCCGAAGCTCGCGAGCAGGCTATTGCGAAAAGAGGTGGCGAAGCTCCTCCCGAAGGACTTCCCCGCCGAGCACTTCACTCCCCGCTACGACCCGTGGGATCAGCGCCTCTGCCTCGTGCCCGACGCCGACCTCTTTCACCCCATCCGCGCCGGCAAGGCCGACGTCGTCACCGACACGATCGAGCGCTTCACGCCAAAAGGCATTTTGCTGAAGTCGGGTAAGGAGCTCGCCGCCGACGTCATCGTCACCGCCACCGGCCTCCGCATCCAGGCCGTCGGCGGCGTGAAGTTCGAAGTCGACGGCCGCGCGATCGAGCCGAAAGACGTCCTCGTCTACAAGGGGCTCATGCTGAGCGGCATTCCGAACCTCGCGTGGTGCGTCGGCTACACGAACGCCTCCTGGACGCTCCGCGCCGACCTCACCTCGCGCTACGTGTGCCGGCTCCTCAACCTGATGGACAAGAAGGGTCATCGCGTCGCGGTCCCGCGCGCCTCCGCCGGCGACGTCGAGCGGCGCCCGCTCCTCGACCTCACCTCCGGCTACGTCGCGCGCGCGGCGAGCGACCTCCCGAAGCAGGGCAGCAAGGCGCCCTGGTATTTGCGCCAAAACTACGTGCTCGACTTCGTGACCATGACGTTCGGGCCCGTCGACGACTCGATCTCCTTCTCCTGATCGACGCGCAGGCGCGGGAGGTGACGGCCTCCCTCGTACTCTTGGAGCCACGTGACGAGCTTCTCGCGGACGGTCGCCCGGAGCGCGAAGGCGTCGGACGGGCTCGCGGTCGAGACGAGCACGCGCACCTCGATCGTCCGCTCGCGCGCGTCGGTGAGGTGCACCACCTTCACGCGCTTGTCCCATTTGGGCTCGTCCTCGAGGATCCGGTCGAGCTCGGCGCGGACCTCGGCGATCGGGAGGGTCCAGTTGGCGTGCACGAACACGGCGCCGATCAGCCCGGAGGACACCTTGGTCAGGTTCTGGAACGGCTGCTCGAGGATGCGCGTGATCGGGATCACGATGCGGCGCTCGTCCCAGACCTTGAGCACGGCGTACGTGAGCGTGATCTCCTCCACCGTGCCGTACTCGCCCTCGATGACGACGGTGTCGCCGATGCGGATCGGCTGCGTCGCGGAGAGCTGGATCCCCGCGAGGACCGAGCCGATCGTCCGCTGCGCGGCGAGGCCGAGGACGACGCCGGCGACGCCCGCGGACGCGAGGAGCGACACGCCGGCGCTGCGCACGGAGTCGAACTGCATGAGCACGAGCGATCCGCCGACGACGAGGATGACGATGCTCGCCACGCGGCGGAGGAGGCGGACCTGGGTCTGGACCCCGCGCGCGGCGAGGATCTGGCTCGGCGGCCCCTCGGCCTCCATCTCCATCGTCCGGCGCTCGAGCGAGCGCGCGACGACGCCGACGAGGCGCAGCGCCATCCAGATCCCGGCGCACATCGCGAGCGAGAGCAGCACGTGGAAGTTGATCGTCCGGAGCCACGAGGGGAGCGCGAGCGCCGACGTCATCGGCACGAGCGCGCCGCACGCGAGCGCGAGGCGGAGCGGCCCGTGGGAGCTCTCGGAGAGCTCGTTGTCCCAGCGGAACGAGGTCGCTTGCGCGAGCGGGCGGGCGAGCCGGCGGAGGAGCCACGCGCCGACGCGACCGAGGACGATCGCGAGGACGATCGCGAGGGGGAGGCCGATCGCCTGCCACGCCTCGACGCCCACGACCTTCGAGGTCCGCAGCGACGCCGGGACGTGCGTCTCGAGCCACGACGGCCCGCGCTCTTCGTACACCGCGGGGACGCGCGCGAGCGTCTCGGCGGAGAACGCCCAGCGCGGCGGGTTCGTGCGGGTCCGCTCGAGGACGATCGGGAACTCGCCGCCGGCGACGCGGACGACGCCGATCCGCTCGATGTTGTCGCCGTCCTCCGGCGTCCCCTTCGGATCGTCGGAGATCGCGTCGATGTTCACCCACGAGCGGCGCTCGAGGAGGTACTCGAGCTGCTGCGCGCGCTCGATCGCTTGCTCCTTGTTCCGTGCGCCGGAGGCAGGACCGAGGAGCGCGCTCGCGGTCTTCCAGTCTTCACGCTGCGCGGCGTCGAGGAACGAAGCGACGAAGCGTCGCGGCGTGGTCGTGTCGTCGGCCATGAGCTACCACGCGTACCCCATCGCGAGGCCGCCGTACCATTTCTGTTCGCCGAGACGCGACGGACAGCCGCTCGGCAGCGTGGACGTGCAGCGATCGCTCTCGTCGTTGAGCACGCGCGCGTAGCCGCCGAAGAGGCGAAGTGCAACAGCGCCGGAGATGCGAAGCTCGACGTTGGGCTCGAGCTGCCCCCAGAACACGAGCGGCCAGGAGCGCGTCGTCTTCGCAGCGATGCCGCAGCCGGCGCTCTGGCACTGCTCGTCCTGCTTGAACTGGTACTCGTACGGGCCGAGCGTGAACGGGAACCCCATGCCGACCGCGAACCAGCGGTTCAGCGGAAGGCGGAGGCGCGGCATGAACGACGCGCGCCATCCGCCGTCGGGCGAGAAGCCTCCGCCGGTGCCGAGGACGAGGTACTTGATCGGCGCATATTCGAGCGAGAGGGCGGCGATGCCGAGCGGGCTGCCCGGCGCGCCGACGACGGCGCTGACCGCGCGCGGCCGCGTGGTCCACGAATCGGGCTGGGGCGCCGACTCCACCCCTTTGTCCTTCGAGAGTGACAGGTCGGGCGCGAGCCGCGGCACCGGCAACGCGGGCGCGTCGTCCGCGCGAGCCTCCCCCGCCGCCCCGAGAAACACGAGCCCCAGCGTCGCCACCCAACGCATGTGGGCTACTGTAACTCACGGATAGAAAAGTCCAATCCTCGCGGACGAGCCGCCGGCTCACCGCTTGCAGCATCGAAGGGCATGCGTACCCCGCCGCGTCCCGACACGCAGGAATTCAAGGCTTCGGAAGCGCCGGGTGGATCGGCGGCGCCCAAGCGGGATCCCTCCTATCCGGATCGCGCGCGGATCGACAGCGATGTGCGAGCGTTCATGCGCCCGGCGAGCACGCCCTGGATCGTCTTCGATCGCGACAGCGCCGTCGACGCGGCTCCCATCTCGTTCGCCGCGAAGGCCGCGATGCGCGCCGGCGTCGCGTTCATGAGCAACCCGGATCTGAACGACGCGCCGACCGCGCCGGCGGTTCCCGCCGCGATGGCGCAGCTCGCGCTCCCGGCCTCGTCGGCCGCCGCGCGCCTCGCCGAGACGAACGCGATGTTCCCCGCGTCGGTGCCGGCGCAGCGCACGAACGACGTCGAGCCGAGCAGCCTCATCGTCGCGAGGGACGTCCTCGAGGAGCCGAGCGCGGAGCCGCAGCTCTTCGTCACGCCGAAGCGCGGCGGCCTCAAGCTCGCGATCGCCGCCGCGGCGTTCATGGGCATCGCCGCAGGCGGCACCGCCGCCTTCGTTCACTCCACCGACGCGCCCGCGCCCGCTTCGGCGCAGGCCGCGACGCCGGAGGTCGAGCAAGTGGTGGTCGCGCCCGCACCCGCCGAGACGCAAGCGGCTCCCGCGGAGCCCGCGCCTGCACCCGCGGTCGCGCCGACCGAGATCGTCGGCGAGCACGCGACCGATCCGAAGAAGCGCTGGGGCACGCTGACGATCAAACCCGACGCGAAGACCAAGACCGTCTGGTTCGACGGCAAGCGCATGCTCGGCGCCGGCAAGCGCTCCTTCATGGTCTACTGCGGAATGCACACGATCGCGGTGAACGACAAGACCGACCAGAAGGACATGGAAGTCCCCTGCAACGGCGAGCTCGTCATCGGCAAATAGCCTACTCGGATGTAGGGGGAGGCAGAGGGGGAAGCACCATGCAGCTCACGGAGGGCGGCGATGTGCCGTCGATACCGCAGCGACCGATCAGGCACCGCAGCGGAGCACACACGTCGCCCTCGACACACACGCCCTTGTCCCACCAGTCGGGGACCATATACCGAACACACTCTCCCGAGACGCACGAGAGCGTGTCCGTACATTCGACCGGAGGCGTGCGAAAGTACACCGAGTGAATGGGACCGGAATCGCCCGCATCCAGCGCCCCAGCCTCGTCCGGCCTGCCGCCGTCGCTGGCAGCCGCGTCCATAGACTCATCCTTCGCGCGAGCACGCTCGTCGCCACACGCGACCAGACTCACTCCGCTGAGGAACAGAACTGAGGGCAAGCGCATCATCCGACTCACGGTCGTCTATCGGCGTCGCTCGCGCCAATCAAATTCATCGGTCAGCGACGCGCGCCGGCGTCGGCGGCGCGGCTTTCGAGCTTTTCGAAGATGGCGTCGGCGCGTTCGGTGAATTGGGTGGCTTCGCGGGCGGTGACGGGGTCGGTGTGGAAGTCGGGGCTGGCGCGGAGGAGGGCGGCGTAGAGACGGCAGCTCCGCGCGAGCTCCACGTCGTTGCCGATTTCCTCGAAGATCCAGACCGACTGGAGGAGGTGGCCGCGCGCCGCCAGGACGCCGTCGCCGCCGGCGGCGCCCATGATCTCGCCGAGGGAGCGGAGGGCGACGCCGAGCTGCACCTTCGCCTTCGTCTCGCGGAAGATCTCCACCGCGCGCTCGGCGTACTCCTGCGCGCGCGCGTACTCCCACATCGCGAGGTGCGCCTTGCCGAGGCCGCGCACCGCCTCGCCGAGGCCCGTCTTGTCGCCGAGCTCCTCCGTGATCGACTCGGCCTGCGCGAGGTAGTGGATCGCCTTCTGCGGATCGCCGAGGCGGTTGTACGTCTCGCCGAGGTTCGTGAGCACGAGCGCGATGCGGCCCTTGTCGCCCGTCTCCTTCGCGATCTCGTACGCCTCGAGGAAGAGCGACAGCGCGCGCTTGTCGTCCTTCTGATCCTGCGCGACGGTGCCGAGGTTGTTGAGCGAGATCGAGACGCCGACGAGGTCGCCGATCTCGCGGCGG
Source organism: Labilithrix sp. (assembly GCA_019637155.1). Taxonomy (NCBI): domain Bacteria; kingdom Pseudomonadati; phylum Myxococcota; order Polyangiales; family Labilitrichaceae; genus Labilithrix; species Labilithrix sp. The sequence continues at coordinate 478,227 of JAHBWE010000003.1, forward strand.
ATGCGGAGCGCCTGCTCGAACGCGTCGAGCGCGGCGGTGAACTGCCCCGCGTCCTGATGCACGAGGCCGAGGTTGTTGAGCGAGAGCGCGATCGAGCGGCGATCGCCGAGCTTGCGGCGGAGGCCGAGCGCGCGCTGCGTCGCGCCGAGCGCCTGCTCGTAGTCGCCGCGGAGCCAGAACAGCTTGCCGAGATCGTCGACCGTGCTCGCGATGCCGCGCTCGTCGCCCGCAGCTTCGAAGAGCGCGAGGGCGGCCTCGAGGTGGCCCTTCGCGTCGTCGAGGCGACCCGTGTCGCGATAGAGGCGGCCGATGCGGCCGTGCGCGGCGCCGCCCTTCGCGGGGAGATCGAGGCGATAGGCGCGGACGAGCATCTCGGTGTAGCAGTCGTGCGCCTCGTCGGCGCGGCCGAGGAGCTGGAGGACGTCGCCGTAGTGATGGAGCGAGCGGAGCTGCTCCGACGCGCCCGCCTCCGCGCCGTCGCGGAGGAGGCCGAGGCCCTTGCCGTAGTACTCGGCCGCGCGGCCGTACGCGTAGCGATCGCGCGCGAGGTGGGCGGCGTCGAGATAGGTGGAGGCCGCTTGCTGGTAGAGGCCCGCCTCCTCTTGATGGTGGGCGAGCATGCCCATGTATTCTTCATGCGTTCGGACGTTCGGCTTGAAGGAGAGCCAGTCCGCGATGGAGCGATGGAGGCGGCGCGCCTGCGCGCGCGGGAGCAGCTTCAGCAGCGTCTCGCGCTCGAGGTTGTGCTTGAAGACCATCTCCTCGTCGTCGGGGAACGTGCCGTCCGGCAGCGAGAGGATGTAGTCGCGCTCCTTCAGCTCCGCGAGCATCGCGCGGATGTGCGCGACGTCGGCCTTCGCGTCCTCCGCGCTCCAGACGTCGGGGACCGGCGTGTCGAGGCGCGCCATCGCGACGAGGCCGCCGAGCCAGAAGACGCTCCCCATCATCGCCGCCTGCTCGAGGAGGTCGCGCTCCTCCGGCGCGAGCGCGCCGATCCGCGCCTGGATCGCGTCCTCGACCGTGAGCGGGAGGCTCACCTGCGCGAGGCGATCGAGGTGGATCTGCCACGGCGAGTGCTCCTTGAACTGATCGGTCTCCTCGATCACGCGCATGTCGCGGAAGAGCGCGAGCATGCGCTCGAGGAGCGCGGGGTTGCCGGCCGCGAGCGAGGTCGCGGCCCCCACGAGCTCGTCCTTCCCCTCGACGTCGCCGCACGGCTCGAGGAGATCGTACATGACCTCCTCCGCCTCCTCCTCCGTGAGCGGAGAGAGCTCGATCAGGTCGTGCCGCTTCGCGCCGGGGCGCACCCAGTCGTCGCGACGCGCGACCATCTCCGGGCGCGCGATGCAGATCATGAGGATCGGGGCGTCGAGCGTGTCGAGGAGACGGCCGAGGAGATCGAGCGACTCGTCGTGCGCGAACTGCAGGTCGTCGAACACGAGGACGCACGGCGCGCGCGGCGCCTTCGGCTCGCCCGGGATCTCGATCTCGATCTGGATCTCGCGATCGGTGTCGCGCACCGGCGCGGCGGCGGGGAGCGACGACGACGAGGGCTGCTCGCCGACGCTGACCTTCTGCCCCGCCCAGCCGTCGGCCTCGAGGAAGCGCTTGATGACCGCGCGGCGGAGGAGGCGCATCTGGCTCGCGTCCTTGCGCACCGCCTGGATGAGCGGCGAGTCCATGAACTCGAGCTCCAGGATCTGCCCGAGGAAGAAGCACACGTCGCCGACCTTGCGGTCCTCGAGGACCTCGGCGACCTGCGCCCGCACCTGCGCCTTCGCGACCTCGGGCTCCATACCCTCGACGATGCCGAAGCGGGCGCGGAGCACGCGCGCGAAGACGTCGTAGGCGCCGCCGCCCTCGCGCGCCGATCCGCGGAACACGCGCGGCGCGCCGACGGGCAGCTTGCGCTGGCGCGAGAGGAAGTCGCGGACGAGGCGCGTCTTGCCGATGCCGGCCGGCCCGACGATCGTGACCGCGCGGCCGCGCTTCTCGTCGCGCACCGCGGCGAGGGCCGCCTCGAGCGCGGCCAGCTCCTCCGCGCGGCCGACGAGCGGCGTGCGGCGGTCCACAGCGGCAAACCCGGCCGGGGCCATGCTCATGCGACGAAGATCATACGCGACTCAAGGCACGGGAGAGGCGCCGATCACGTGCGGATGAGCGAAGAAAAAGGCGAGATAGACGAAGGCCGCGATCGCGACGCGTATGACGCCGATCTCGGAAGGGACGAGCTTCGCGCGGCCGCCTGCGATCGCGGCGAACGGCACGACCGACGTCTGCGCCGCGTAGGCGTCCCAGTCCGCGCCCTGCGTCGCCTTCCGCCGCGCGTCGATGTGGAGCATGCCGCCGAGCGCGAGGACCAGGATCGCGGCGGCGACGATGACGACGTGGAGCTCGCCGTTCGTCGCGAGGTGCGAGAGCGCCCAGAGCGCGAAGCCCCAGAGCGCGGGGTGCCGCGTGACGGCGAGGATCCCCTTCGGCCGCGCGCCCTTCGTCGTGCCTTCTTGGCCGGCCGCGGTCGGATTGCGGATCGAGTAGCCGGCGACGAGGAGCAAGGTCGCGATCGGCATCGTCAGGACCGGCGCCCAGCGCGTCCACCGCGGCGGCGACCAGAGCTCGACGTACGGCGCCGTGCGGTAGAAATAGAGCATCGCCGCGAAGGCCCCGAGCGCGAGGAGCGAGTAGACCACGCCGAAGCCCTTCGCCTTGAGCGCCGCGATCAGCTGCGTGCGCACGGGGATCGAGGACAGCGCGAAGTGGAGGAGCACGAACGCCGCCGCCGCGCTCGCGAGCGGGAAGACGGAGCCGCCGCGGATCGGCGCGCTCGTGAACGCGGTGGGGTCTTGCAGCGCGAGGGCCATCGCGTGGACCTCGTCGTCGGTGACGTCGGCGCGCGGCATCGTCCCGGCGCGGTAGCCGGCGACGACCTCGGCGTCCGGCTCGCGGATCGAGCGCGCGAGGTAGGCCTCGTCGACGACGACCTCGCGGACGTCGCCGCCGGAGGCGACGGGGCGCTTACGGCCCCAGAGAGCCTTGAACGTCGGACCCGTGCGCGCGGTCCCGTCGACGGAGTGGCAGGTGAGGCAGCCCTTGTCGCGAAGGAGGGTTACGCCTCGCTGCGCATCCGTCGGCGACGGCATCTCAGCGGTTCTCGAAGACGCCGTCCGGATCGTCGATCGGCGGGAGCGGCTCCAGGCTGTCCGTCTTGCCGTCGGTCTTCGGCTCCGGATTCGGCTCGGCGCCGGGGAGGAGCTTCGGGATCAGGACCGAGTCGAGGCCCGGGATCGACGGCGCGAGGCTCGGGACGAAGTCGTTCTTGCTCTCGGCTTCTTCCGGTTTCGGCTCCGGCCTCCGGGCCGGCGGCGGCGGGGGAGTCGGCTTCGCCGGCGCGCGCGCGGGCGACTTCGGCTTTGCGTTCTTCGTATTGGCCAATGCGGAGTGGCTGCCACGGTGGTGGTGCGGGAGCGGGATCTCGACGCATTTGTCGCGCGCGAGCTCGGTCGAGCCGGGCGGGCACGCGACGCGGACGTGGAAATGGTCGTCGTGCGGGAGGGAGCCGCGCGGTTGGGCCATCAGCTGCGCCGCCAAATTGCGAATACGCTCCGGCGCGCCGATCTTCTCGGCATATTGGAGGAGCCGCGCGCGGATCGGCGAGGCGACGAAGATGTGCGTCACGTGCGCGTGCGGATCGCTCACGAAGGTGCTGACGAGCTGCCAGTTCTTGGCGTCGTCGAACTGGGCGCCGGGCCAGGTGGCGGCCGTGCCGTCGCCTTTGAACTGGACGAAGTGATCGGCATAAATCGTCTTGCCGCGCTGGTTGCGGACGTAGAAGCCGACGTCGGCGTCGCGGCCGCTCTCGTGCGACGCGTGGCGGTTGATCTCTCCCCCGCCCGGCCGCGAGAGGTGCCCGATCGACATCTGCGCGTCGGGGTACTGCTTGTGCACGATGCGCGCCGCGCGATCGAGCATGTTCACGAGCGCCTCGAGGCCCCAGCGCGCGTCGCCCGGCACGTAGGTCGGGACGACGCGGACGTGATCCGACTCGGAGAGCTTGGCGCCGCCGATGAGCTTCCCCTGCGTCGGCGAGCCGACGCTCTTCCCCGGCGAGGACGCCGGCTTCTCGCGATGCGCGACCGGCGCGACCTTCGCGCTGGGCTTCGCCGGCGCGTGGGCGCGCGCGGGCTGCTTTGGCGGAGGCGGCCCCGCGACGGCGGCGGGAGCGACGAAGAGACCGGCGAGCGCGAGGAGGTGGTGCGTACGGAAGGCCACGGTGATTCGAACCCATCACACCCGTACGCGCGGGGCCAAGATCGCGGCTAGGTCAGCGCGAGCACCGCGTACGTCGCGAGCCAGTGCTCGCCCGCGTAGTCCTCGGCGAGGTGCGGCAGGCTCACCGCGACGTGCGCTTCGGCCGCGGATTCCAGGCGTTCGGCGTGCCGCGGCGCCGCGCGCGCGAGGCCGCGGAGGCACCAGGCGCGGGAGAGGTTGAGGCCGTCGAGGTGCGCGATCTTCCCGTCGGTGCGGTCGCTCACCGTCGCCGGGGTGAACAGCGTCTTCGGCTCGCCGGCGGAGAGGCGCGGGAGGAAGCGATCGAGCCACGGCGCGAACGCGTCGCCGAGGACGTGGCGCATGCACTCGGCCTCGACGAGCGCCGGCGAGAGGAAGTCGTCGCCGCCGGGCTCCCACGCGGGGCAGTCGGCGTCGGCGCCGAACCACGCCGTCGCGCGCTCGACGAGGAGCGACGCGAGCGCGCCGTCGCCGGCGACGCGGGCCCAGTCGAGCGCGAGGACGATCGCGAAGGCGCTGTTCGCGTGCGTGCCGGCGCGGATCGGGTACGTCGCGCGCGGGAGGTGCTCGCGGAAGCGCGCGGCGAACGCTTCCTCGAGCGGGCCGAGCGCCGACGACCAGCGCCGCGCCTCGTCGGTCGTCCCGCGGCGCAGCTCGGCGCCGAGCGCGAGGAGCCACGCCCAACCGTACGGGCGCTCGAAGCCGCGGCTCGCCGGGCGCGCGAGGTAGTCGAGCTCGCCGCGCACGTTCTCCGGCGTGAAGTGGGCATTCACGGTGGCGCGGAGGCGCTCGGCGACGCCGGCGGGGAGCTCGTATTCGCGACAAAGCCTCGTCAATAGCCAATACGAATGAACGCATGAATGCCAATCGAAGCTACCGTAGAAGACCGGATGAAGCGCGCGCGGACCGCGGACGTCGCCCTCGCCGCTCATCACGTGGTCCAGCTTGTTTGGATATTCGCGCGTGACGTGGCCGAGCGCGATGTTCGCGAAGCGAGCGGCGAGGGCGGAGTCGAGCGTGGGCATTTGGATTCACCGGAAGACGAGGAGGTACATGAGGACGGTGTTGGCCCCGAGGAGCGCGAGCGCGGTCGGCGTCTGCGCGCGGATCACGCCGTTCTTGTCGGGCAGCTCGAGGAGCGCCGCGGGGACGAGGTTGAAATTGGCCGCCATCGGCGTCATCAGCGTGCCGCAGAAGCCGGAGAGCATGCCGATCGCGGCCATCACGGTGGGATCGCCGCCGAGGCGCCGGACGAGGATGGGGATTCCCACCGCGGAGGCCATGATCGGGAACGCGGCGAAGGCATTGCCCATCACGACCGTGAGCCCGGCCATCCCGGTCGTGAAGACGACGACGACGACGAGGCGCTGATCGAGCGGCACGACGCGGCCGAGGAGCTCCGCGAGGCGATCGCCGACGCCGGCGGCGGCGAAGAGCGCGCCGAGGACGGCGAGCATCTGCGGGATCACCGCCGCCCAGCCGATCATGTCGAGGAGGCGGCGCCCCTCGTGCACCGGCGCGGCCGCCGGCGGCCGGAACCACAGCAGCGCGACGGCGAGCGCGCCCAGCGCGGCGAGGGCGAGCGCGACGAGGGAGGCACTCACGGGATCGAGGAGCGGCTTCGCGCCGAACGTGAGGCCGAGCGTGAGCGCCGGCACGAGCAGCGCGGGGAGGAACAGGCGGCTCCCGCTCCGCTCCGCCGACCGGGCGCGCTCCTCGTTCGTGCTCGTCGCCGGCTGGCCGCGGTCGAGCCGGTTCAGGCCGCCGACGACGATCATCGTGATGACGAGGAGCCCGTTCGCGACGTCGGGGAGGTGGGAGCCGACGAGGAGCGTCGCCGCGTACGCGCCCCAGAAGAGCGCGGTCGTCCGGCGCTTCGGGTTCGTCGCGTCGCGCGCGTTGAGGAAGGCGACCGCGGCGAGGAAGAGCCCGACGACGACGTAGACGTGCTCGAGGCGGATCATGCGTCGTTCCTCCCTTCTCCCTCCGCTCCGGACCGGGCGATCGTGCGGTCGAGCCGCAGGAGGCGCGCGACGTGGATGACGAGCGCCGCGATCGCGGTGGGCACCGCCCACTTCGCGAGGTCGAGCGGCTCGACGTCGATCCCGTTCTGTTTGAGGAACCCCTTCATCAGCAGGATGGAGCCGATCGCGATGAAGATGTCCTCGCCGAAGAACAGCCCGATGTTGTCCGCGGCGGCGGCGTGGGCGCGGAGGTGGAAGCGCAGCGCGTCGCCGAGCGACCGGCCGCGCGCCGCGAGCTGCCGCTCCGCCGCGGCCTCGGCCATCGGCGCGACGAGCGGCCGGACCATCTGCGCGTGCCCGCCGAGCGCGGTCAGCCCGAGCGCCGCCGCGCACTGGCGCAAGACGAAGTAGGCGACGAGGACGCGCCCCGCCGTGGCGGCACGGATGGAGCGCACGAGCGTCTGCGCGCGCTCGCGGAGCCCGGCGCGCTCGAGCACGCCGACGAGCGGCAGCAGCAGCCACCCGACCGCCATGTAGCGGTTCGCGGTGAAGGCCTTGCCGATCGCGGCCACGATCGCGACGGGCTGCATCCCGCTCGCGAGGCTCGTGACCGCGATCGCGCCGAGCACGACGAGCAACGGATTGACCCGCCGCGCGAACCCGACCACGACCACGACGACGCCAAGCAGCGTGAGCATGCGGCGACGATATACGCGAACCGCCCGCCCCACGTACGCCCGCCGCCCGCGCGCGCACGTTCACGGCGCGGGCTCCGGCGGCGAGGTGCTCTGCGCGTGACTCGAACCGTTGGCGGGGCGTACGCTCGGGGTGTGAGCTCTGCGCGGGACTTGATCCTTCGGCGGCGGGCGCGTTTCGTTGCGGCGGCGCTCGCGGCGAGTGGGATCGCGGTCGCTGCGCCGGCGCGGGCGGAGGACGACGCCGGGGCGGACGCAGGCGACGAAGCTGGGGCTGGGGCCGGCGACGACAACGACAGCGACGACAGCGACGACGGCCCGGACAGCGGTGCGGGCGACGCGGGTGGCGATGGCGACGCGGAGCCGCTGCCGCAGGTTTGCCTCTGCGCCGCCGCGCCGGAGCGTACCGGCGGGCCCGCGGTGCCGCTCGTCCTCGGCGTCGCTCTCGCCGGGGCGGTCGTCGCTCGGCGGCGGCGCGGCGCGAAGGTGAAGTAGCCTCGACGACGAGGCGCCGCTCCGGCGCTCGCGCCCCCCCGCTCGTCGAGCCGGCGATGCGCGCGTGTTGGCGCACGTGGCGGGCGGTTGACCGGTCGTGCTCTCCAGCACGAGGCGCGCACGGAGCACGCTGCGACGCTCGTCGATCGTGGCTTCGTGACGGCATGCGTCGTGCCTGGCGCGCGCCGCATGCTTCGCCACCTCTCCTTCGTGCTGCTCTTCGTCGTCGCCGCGTGTGCGCGCGGCGACGAGCCCACCGACGACACGCGCGGCGCCGTCGCGTCCACGTCCACGTCCACGTCCGCGTCCGCGTACGACGCGTGCATCGCGATCGAGTCGGCGCTCGTTCGCCGGCGCTATCGGTCGCTCTTCGGAGGCGCCGTCACCGCGCCGCCGGCCTCGGAGCTCGCGCAGGTCGAGTGCAGCGCGCTCCACGCCGAGGTCGCGCGCGGCCGCGTCGGCGTGAACGTCGACGCGCTCGCGCGATGCGTCGAGGAGATCGATCGCGAGGGCGCCGCGACCGACGGGAGCTGGACCTTCGATCCCAACGGCGCCTGCGCCGGCGTCTTCCGGCGGCGCGCGTCCGACGACGCGTGCAGCGTCAGCCTCGCCTGCGGCGCGGGCCGCTACTGCGACGGCGCGAGCGTCTTCTGTCCGGGAACGTGCCGCACGTTGCCGGCGCTGGGTGAGCCGTGCGGTCCGGGCTGGCAATGCGCGCACGGCGCCGCTTGCGGCTTCGCCCCCGACGGCCTGCGATGCTTCGCCCCGCCTCCCCGCCCCGTCCTCCCCGCCGCGCCGCTCGGCGCGCCGTGCGGCGGCGGCCTCGCCGAATGCGAGCCCGTCGCGCTCTGCGTCGCGGGGCGCTGCGAGCGCCGCCCTACCCTCGGCGAGGCGTGCGCCGGCGGCGGCGACTGCCTCACGGGCTTCTGCGACGGGGCGACGTGCGCGCCGTCGCGCCTCCCCGAGCAGCCGTGCGCCCACGCACGCGAATGCATCGAGGACACGCGCTGCGTCGAGGGCGCCTGCCGCCCGCGCTGCCGGTAGGCGCGCTCACGCCGCGGGCGGGCACGTCTCGTCTTGCTCGCTCCACGGATCGAGGAACTCCAGCGCGACCTCGTGCAGCGTCTTCACGAGCGCGTTCGGCTCCTCGTCGCCGACCTCGTGGCGGCGGAGGCGCGTCGTGCCCTCCGCCGCGAGCGCGTCGAGGCGCGAGACCAGGCCCTCCGGGCGCACGAGCGTCCGCACGTCGGCGCGCTCGCCGGTGTGCTCGAGGAGGAGGCGCACGCGGATCCGGCGGAGCGCGTTGACGAGCGCGCGATCGTGGGGCCGCGCCTCGTAGGCGGCGACGATCTCGGAGTCGATCGTCATGCTGCGGTTCGTCAGGTTCGCCGAGCCGACGATGAAATACCGATCATCGACGATCATCAGCTTCGAGTGGATATAGACGTAAATCGGAGTACCGTCGTCCTTCGCCCCCGCGACGACGTTGTAGAGGCCGAGGCGATGTCCGTATTGCGCCGCCTCCTGCTGGAGGAGGCGGAGCAGGCTCGTCTGCGGGACCCCCACCGTGACCTCCTCCTTGAGCTTCTCCGGTTTGTGCGGCAGGACGACGACGATATCCAACTTCGCGCGCTCCGAATTGCGCATTCGCGAGATCAGCGCGTCGCGCACCACGCACGAAGTCAGGTATTGCGACTCGATGTAAATGAGCCGCTCCGCGCCCTCGATCGCGCGGACGTAGAGCGCGCCGACCTCCTGCACCGGCGCCCGGCCCGGCACCTCCGGGACCGTGCGCGCGAGGCCCATCCGCGCGGCGGGGATCGGGAGCGTGATCGGGAACTCGAGGCCGGGCATCGCCTCGCCGCCCTCGTCGACGAGGCGCGTCCGGTCGAGCCGCTCGCCCGTCGCGCCGTACCAGCGCGCGACGAAGAGCTCGATGAGCGACGAGACCGGCGCGCCCGTCAGCGCGACCTGCACCTCGTGGTAGGGCTGGTGCGGATCGCCGCGCGAGATGCGGAGCTCGTTGTCGACGCGATGGGTGGAGTCGTCCCACCGCGACTGGCAGATGTCCTGGCTCCCGAAGAACGCGATGCGGCCGTCGACGATCGCGACCTTCTGGTGGTGGGAGCCGCCGAGCGGCACCGTGCTGTCCCAGCGAAACTCGAAGCGCGAGCACGTGATCGCGTCGAAGTAGAGCTTCTGCAACACCTCGCGCTCGAGCGCGAAGACGACGGAGTGGTCCCACGCGAGCACGCGCGCCTCGAGCTCCGGCCGCTCGCGGCAGAGCCGATCGAGGAACCTCAGCAGCGTGACGTCCTCCGGCGCCGTGCCGGGAGGGAGGTCGTCGCCGCGGAGCAGCTGGACGTCGCTGTCGAACTGCCAGCCGAGGAGGAGGATGCTCTTCCGCGCGCCGAGGGCGGCGGCGTAGAAGGCGCGGTAGTAGTCACGGCCGTCGATGAGGAGGGCGCTCTCCACGCCGTCGTGGATGCGCCAGGTCGTTTCCGAGTCGAGCAAGCTCACGCCCGAGCGGGAGCGAGAAGCGCGCCAAACGCCGGGGCCGCCGCACCCGCGGAAATGACGCGGTGCGCGGCGGCCGCCCGTGGCGCGAACCGCCACATGCGCGCACGGATGACGTAGCGCGGCGGATGTCCTAGGGTGCCGCGGCGATGGACAAGGTGATGAAGAGCGCGAGGGAGGCGGTCGCCGACATCCCGAACGGCGCGACGATCCTCGCGGGCGGGTTCGGCCTCTGCGGCATCCCCGAGAACGCGATCAAGGCAATCGAAGAGCTCGGCGTGAAGGACCTCACGTTCGTCTCGAACAACTGCGGCGTCGACGACTTCGGCCTCGGCCTCCTGCTCCGCAAGAAGCAGATCGCGAAGATGGTCTCGAGCTACGTCGGCGAGAACAAGGAGTTCGAGCGGCAGTACCTCTCCGGCGAGCTCGAGGTGGAGCTCTGCCCGCAAGGCACGCTCGCGGAGCGCCTCCGCGCGGGCGGCGCCGGCATCCCCGCCTTCTTCACCCCGACCGGCGCCGGCACCGCGGTGAGCGAGGGCGGCCTCCCGCTCAAGTACGCCGCCGACGGCAGCGTCGCGAAGGCGAGCCCGAAGAAGGAGACGCGCGACTTCCACGGCAAGCCGTACGTCCTCGAGGAGGCGATCACCGGCGACTACGCGATCGTGAAGGCGTGGAAGGGCGACCGCTTCGGCAACCTCGTCTACCGCCACACCGCGATGAACTTCAACCCGATGTGCGCGGCGGCGGGCAAGATCACGATCGCGGAGGTCGAGGAGCTCGTCGAGGTCGGCGACCTCGATCCCGATCACGTCCACACCCCCGGCATCTTCGTCCAGCGCATCTTCAAGGGCGAGACCTACGAGAAGCGCATCGAGCGAAAGACGGTGTCCAAATGAGCCTCAATCGCGAGCAGATCGCCAAGCGCGCGGCGCTGGAGCTGCGGGACGGCTTCTACGTCAACCTCGGTATCGGCATGCCCACGCTGGTGGCCAATTACATCCCCCCCGGCGTCGAGGTCGTCCTCCAGTCCGAAAATGGCCTGTTGGGCATTGGCCCTTATCCGAAAGAGGGAGAGCTCGACGCGGACTTGATCAACGCCGGCAAAGAGACCGTGACGATGCTGAAGGGCTCCTCGATCTTCTCGAGCGCCCAGAGCTTCGAGATGATCCGCGGCGGCCACATCGACCTCGCGATCCTCGGCGCGATGCAGGTCTCCGAGAACGGCGACCTCGCCAACTGGATGATCCCCGGCAAGATGGTCAAAGGCATGGGCGGGGCGATGGACCTCGTCGCGAGCGCGAAGCGCGTCGTCGTGATCATGGACCACGCCTCCAAGGCCGGCGAGCCGAAGATCCTGAAGGAGTGCAACCTCCCCCTCACCGGCCGCCGCGTCGTCCACCGCATCATCACCGACCTCGCCTGCATCGACGTGACGCCCGACGGCCTCGTCCTCCGCGAGGTCGCCCCCAACGTCAGCGCGCGCGACGTCCAGGAGCGCACCGAGCCCACCCTCAAGGTCCCCTCTGACCTCGCGGAGATGAAGACATCATGACGATCAAGATTGGCGACAAGCTCCCCGATGCCACCCTCTACGAGTCGACCTCGTTCGGCGAGTTCTGCCCGAACGGCCCCGAGCCGGTCTCGGTCGCAGACGCGACGAAGGGCAAGCGCATCGTGATCTTCGCGCTCCCCGGCGCGTTCACGCCGACGTGCTCGGCGCAGCACGTCCCCGGGTATCTGAAGCACCACGACGCGATCAAGGCGAAGAAGGTCGACGAGATCTGGTGCGTCTCGGTCAACGACGGCTTCGTGATGGCGGCCTGGGGCCAGGCGGAGAAGGGCATCGGCAAGATCCGCTTCCTCGGCGACGGCGACGGCGACTTCACGAAGAAGGTGGGCCTCGAGCTCGACCTCGTCGGCAAGGGCCTCGGCCTCCGCTCGCAGCGCTACTCGATGCTCGTCGACGACGGCGTCGTGAAGCAGCTCAACGTCGAGTCCGGCAAGTTCGAGGTCTCGAGCGCCGAGAAGATGCTCGAGCAGCTCGGCTGAACGACGACGGAGCCCGCGACGTTCCGTCGCGCCACGCTGTGCGAAAGTGCATCGCGCGAGCCGAGCGCGCTCGAGGAAATCGCGCGCGTGATCCGTTAGGCTCGCGGTTTGCACTCGAGCTGACGACATGCGCCGCCTCCTCTCCCTCGCCGCTGCCGCCGCGTTCCTCACCGTCCCCGCCGTCGCCTCCGCGCAAGAACAAGGCGACTCCACCGCGATGCGCGCGAACCGCGGGCTCCGCTTCGGGTTCGGCCCGCAGATCCTCCTCCCCTCCGACGGCGGTCCGCTCGGCGGCGGCCTCGTCCTCGAGGGCCGCTACGGCTTCAAGGCCGGGCCCACCGTCCTCGCGCCGGGCGGGCGGCTCGGCGGCTACCTCCTCTCCGAGCGCTTCATCGGCACCGCGATGCCGACGTTCCGCATCACGCTGCCGCTCGGGCCGCTCGCGCCGTACGTCGTCGGCGGTGTCGGCGGCGGCTGGCTCTCGAACCGCGCCGAGAGCGGCGTCGCCTGGCTCGGCGGCGGCGGCCTCATGATCCACTTCGGCCGCATCCTCGCGATCGGCGCGGAGGCCACGTACGAGGCGGTCACGGGGACCGAGTTCAAGGTGCTCGGGATCGGTCCTGCGATCCACATCGGCGGCTGAGGCGGCTGAGGCGGCTGATGGCCGTGAGCCATTTCGTCCGCTAGGATGCACATGGCTCTTCAGGATGCGGTCACGCTTTGCTTCGTTCGTCGCCGCCGGCCTCGTCACCGGAGGCCTCCTCCTCGCGTGCGGGTCGCGCACCGGCCTGTTCGGGGCGGATCCGTCGCTCGAGATCAGCGTCGACGCGAGCATCGACGTCTCGATCGACGTCGTCGCCTGCGTGCCCGGCGAGTTCACGTTCGAGCTCGCGCTCACGCAGCTCATGTTCGTGCTCGATCGCTCCGGCTCGATGGCGTTCACGCTCGACGGGCGGCGCCTCCAGCCGCGCTCGCAGTGGCGCTGGACGCTCCTCCAGAACGCGCTCGAGCGGACGATCACGACGTTCGACGATCAGATCGCGATGGGCGCGAAGTTCTATCCGCAGGAGCTCAACGACGGTCAGGGGAGCTCGGAGGAGGCGTGCGCCGTCGCCGGCGGCGTCGACATCCCGCCCGCGAAGGGCAACGCGGAGGCGATCCTGAGCGTCTTCGACACGACGACGCCGCTCGGCGGCACGCCGACGTCGGAGGCGATCCGCATCGCGGCGGAGGCGCTCAACGCCGGCCGCGGCGTCGCGCGCGCGATCGTCCTCGCGACCGACGGCGCGCCGAACTGCAACGGCGACATCCCGCAGGCGACGTGCACGTGCACGAGCGCCGCCGATCAGCAGTCGTGCAACACCGCCATCAACGGTCGCTTCAACTGCCTCGACGACACGCGGACGATCCGCGTCATCGGCGAGGTGAACGAGCAGCAGCGGATCCCCATCTACGTGATCGGCATCGGCAGCACCGAGCGCCCCGACTTCCTCCAGGTCCTCGACGACATGGCCGTCGCCGGCGGCCGTCCGCGCGCGAGCACGCCGCGGCATTACCGCGTGCAGTCGCAAGACGAGATGGAGAGCGCGCTCATCGGCATCCGCGACGAGGTCGGCCGCTGCACGTACCTCACGCCGTCGGCGCCGACGAACCCGGACTCGATCAGCGTCCGCGTCGACGGCGTCACGATCCCGCGCGACCCGACGAAGACGAGCGGCTGGGACTGGATCAACCGCGAGTACGGCGCGCTCGCCTTCTTCGGCGACGCGTGCGCCCGCGCGCAGGGCGCCTCGACGCCCGAGGCGGTCGCCGGCACCGTCAGGTGCGATCCGTAGAGCGCGATGCGGGCGATCGCGGACGCGCTCTTCGCGACGGAGGGGACCCGCGCCCGCACGGCCAAGGTCGCCTCCCTCGCCGAGGCGCTCGCCGGCGTCGCCGAACGCGCGCCCGACCGCCTCCCCTTCGCCGCGCGTTTCCTCACCGGGACCCTCCTCGCGACCGACGACGACCGCACGCTCGGCGCCGGCGGCGCGCTCGTCTTCGAGGCGTCGTGCGCGGTGAGCGGGGCGACGCCGAGCGAGCTCGGGGAGCTCACGGGCAAACACGGAGACCTCGGCACCGCGGTCTACGAGGCGATGACCGCGCGCGGCGAGTCCGGCCCCGGGCTCACCCTCGCGCACGCGGAGGAGTGCGCGCTCACGCTCGCGGAGAGCAACGTGCGCGCGGACAAGCTCCGCGCGCTCACGACCGCGCTCGAGGCGTGCTCCCCGCTCGAGGCGCGTTACCTCGTGCGCGCGGTCCTCGGCGAGATGCGCGTCGGCGCGAAGGAAGGGATCGCGCTCGAGGCGATCGCGAAGGCGTTCGGGCGCCCGATCGCCGCCGTCCGCGCCGCGGCGGGCCTCGTCGCCGACGTCGGCGAGCTCGCGCGCCTCGCCCATCGCGACGAGCTCGCGACCGCGCGCGTCGTCGTCGGGCGCCCGATCGACTTCATGCTCGCGACGCCGATCGAGACCGCGCGCGGCGTCGATCTCTCGCTCCCGCACTCGATCGAGGACAAGGTCGACGGCATTCGCGCGCAGGCGCATATCGGCGCGAGCGGAGCTCGCCTCTTCGCGCGCGGCAAGGGCGCGGTCACGACCGCCTTCCCCGAGATCGTGAGCGCGCTCGAGGACGCCTCCCGCCGCGGCATGCTCGAGGACGCGATCCTCGACGGAGAGATCGTGGTGATGGGTAAAGACGGACGCGCGCGCCCCTTCTCCGCGATCCAGCCGCGCCTCAAGAAGACGATTCCCGACGAAGCCCTGATTCGCGAATACCCAGTAAGCTATTTGGTATACGACATCCTCTACGAGGGAGTCGAGACGCTCATGCCATTACCCTTCCTCGAGCGCCGCGCGCGGCTCGAGCGCTGGGCGGAGAACGCGCCGCCGCCGATCGCGCTCCACGACTCGCGGCCGCTCGTCATCGCCGCGGACGACACGAAGGACGCGGTCCTCGAGCGGGAGTTCGCGGCGGCGCGCGCGCGCGGCCACGAGGGCCTCGTCCTCAAGCGGCTCGACGCGCCGTACGCGGCCGGCGTGCGCGGCTTCGCGTGGCTCAAGGTGAAGAAGGCGCTCGCGACGCTGGACGTCGTCGTCGTCGCGGCGGAGCGCGGCCACGGCAAGCGCGCGGGGGTGCTCTCCGACTACACGTTCGCGATCCGCGCCGGCAGCGAGCTCGCCACGATCGGCAAGGCGTACAGCGGCCTCACCGACGCGGAGATCGCGGCGATGACGACCCGCCTCACAGCCCTCGCGACCGCGCCGGAGAAGCGCGGCTGGATGCCGGTGCGCCCCGAGATCGTGCTCGAGGTCGGCTTCGACGGCCTCCAGCGGTCGCAGCGTCACACGAGCGGCTTCGCGCTCCGCTTCCCCCGCATCACGCGGATCCGCGACGACAAGACGCCCTCCGAGATCGACACGATCGACACCGTGCAGGCGCTCTGGGATACGCAGCTCGCGAGCGGCCACCGCGAAGAGCAGCGAACCGGCGTGAAGAAGAAGGGCCGAAAATCCGGCTACCGCCCCGACACGCGCAAGAAGTCGAAGCAGCTGCGGCTCTTCGACGACTAGAGCTTCGGCGTGACGCCCATCTCCTGGAGGACGTGGTCGCCGGCGAACGGGCCGTCGAGGAGCCACTCGACGTAGCGGATGTCGGTGTGGATGCTGCGCGTCAGCGAGGGGGTGAAGACCCAGTCGCTCGCCATCGCCTCGTAGTTGCCGTCGAAGACGAGGCCGCAGATCTCGCCCTTCGCGTTGAGCGTGGCGGAGCCCGAGTTGCCGCCCGTGATGTGGAGGTCGGCGAGGAAGTCGACCGGGACCTCGCCGTTCAGCGTCTCGTCCGCGTAGGGGCCGACCTTCATCGCCTTGAAGAACTCGATCACCGGCGCCGGGACGTCGAACGGGTCCTTCTTCTGGTCCTTCGCCACGACCTGCGAGAGCATCGTGAAGGGGCGGAACTGCTCGGCGGTGGGGCTCGGCTTGTAGCCGCGCACGGTGCCGTAGGTGACGCGGAGGGTGCTGTTCGCGTCGGGCGCGAACGGCGCGTCCTTCTTGAAGGCCTTCAGCGCCTCGATGTACTTCGGGCGGAGGAGCGCCATCTTGCCGGCGTACGCGTCGCCGCGGTCCTTGCTCGCCTTCTGGATCGGACGGAGCTTCAGCGCGAGCTTGACGAGCGGGTCCTTGCTCGCCTGGAGCTTCGCGGTGGTGCCGCTCTTCACGAGCTCGACGCGCGCCGCCTCGTCGCCGAGCGTCGTCGTCTCGTAGAGCGCGCCGACGACCTTCTTCAGCGCCTCCGGGCTCGTGTCCTTCGCCGAGCCGCCGCCGAGCGCGAGGACCTCCTTGAAGGCGGGCGTGCGGTCCGCCTCCGGCTGCTTCGCGATGCGCTCGAGCGCGAGCCCGAGGAGCGCCTCGTCGACCTTGCGGTTGTACCCCGTCGTGACGCTCTTCGTCTGCTGCTCGATGCGCGTCCAGTTGCGCTGCTGGTAGGCGGGGTCGCGCTGGGCGTCCGGCTTCGCGCGCTCCTCCGCCATCCGCACGATCGTCAGCGCGGAGGCGACGAGCTTCGGGAGCTCGAGCTCGCCGAACTGCGCGTCCTTCTCGCGCCACGCCTCGCCCTTCTTCACCTCCGCCGCGATGTCGTCCATCGCCTTGCCCCACGCCGCCTTGTTCTTCGCGTCGGCGTCGATGAACGCGCGCAGCTCCTTCTCGCTCTTCGCCCGCTGCTCCGCGAGGCCGCCCTTCACGAGGCCCTCGAGCTGGCCCTTCGTGTTGGTGAGGAAGTTGCCGAAGCGCCGCACGTACGAGTTGGCGCGGATCTGCGCCTCCTTGTCGTCCTTCGTCGCCTCGCCGAGGCGCGCGAGGTAGTCCTCGAAGTACTTCTGGCGGCGCGGGTACGTGTACTGGATCGCCTCGTCGACCTCCGCCTTCGTCTTCAGCGTGTACGTGCGGCCCGGGTAGCCCGCGACGAACACGAGGTCACCTTCGCGGAGCGGGCTCGACGCCGGCTTCAGGAAGTGCGGCGGCTTGTAGGGCACGTTGTCGTTCGAGTAGTCCGCCGGCTGCCCGTCCTTGCCGACGTAGGCACGGAACATCGAGACGTCGCCGGTGTGCCGCGGCCAGCGCCAGTTGTCGATCTCGCCGCCGAAGTTGCCGACGCCGGCGGGCGGCGCCCAGACGAGGCGCACGTCCTTGATCTCGAGCTGCTCGATGAGGAAGTACGACGAGCCCTCGTAGAAGGAGGTCGCGGCGCAACGCGCGCCCTTCTTGTCCTTCTCGCACGCGGCGACGATCTCCTTCTGCCGCTTCTCGATCTCCCGGTGGCGCGCCTTGTCGTCCGCGATCTTCTCGAGGCCGTCACGGACCTTCGGCGTGATGTCCGTCACCGCGCGCGTCACGAACACGCGCGCCTCGGGGCCGTTGTTCTTCTCGTCCGCGCGCGTCTTCGCGAGGAAGCCGTCCTTCAGCAGGTTCGACGACGGCGTCGAGTTGTGCTGGAGCGCGGCGGTCGCGCAGTGGTGGTTCGTCGCGATGAGGCCGTCGGCCGAGATGAACGACGCCGAGCAGCCGCCGAGGCTGACGATGGCGGAGAGCACGCCCGAGGTGGGGTCCGAGAGCTCGTTCGGATCGAGCTGGAGGCCG
The DNA here is from genome assembly GCA_019637155.1 of Labilithrix sp. Taxonomy (NCBI): domain Bacteria; kingdom Pseudomonadati; phylum Myxococcota; order Polyangiales; family Labilitrichaceae; genus Labilithrix; species Labilithrix sp. Next base: position 495,912 of record JAHBWE010000003.1, read on the forward strand.
AGCTCCTTCAGCTTCGCGCCGTGCTCCTTGATCTGATGCGGCATCCACATGCCGCCCGGGTTCTCGAAGCGCGGCGCGGGCGCGACGTACGGCGGCGGGGCCGGCGGCGGCGTCGTCGCGACGGTGACCGGGGGCGGCGGGGGCGGCGGCGCCTTCGGCGGCGGCGTGTCTTCACCGCAGGCGAAGACACCGAGGCTGACGACCGACGCGATAGCTACGATGCGGAGTCCGTTGCGCATGCGCGCTCATTAGCACCGCGACGCCGGAGCGCGAAGGCGCAAAGGCCGCGCCCCGGCGCGGGCTTTCGCGGCCGATCGCGGCTTTTTTCAGAGGCCGAAGGCGAACGCGAAGCTCGTCGCGACGATGCCGCCGAACTTCGCGTCCCCGCCCTCGGTGACGCCGAGGGCCGGCCCGCCGTCGACGCCGAGCTCGAGGCCGAGCGACTCGCCGAAGACGTGCCGGTAGCCCATCGCGAAGCGCGCGGTCCCCATGTTGAGGTACGCGCGCGAGTCGGAGTCGACGTAGCGCTCGTAGCCGAGACCGCCGCGGGCGAAGAACTGGTTGTCGTTCCGCTGGCCGCCGGCGCGCAGCTCGATCCCGAGCAGCGCGGTGGGGCCGGAGTGGCGCGTGGCGTACGTCGAGTGCCTGCCTTCGCCGAACCGGAAGCGCCCGATGCCGGCCCATCCGACCTCGAGGAACGCGCTCGTGACGCGGCCGAACGAGTAGCGGAAGTGCGCGCCCGCGGCCCACCCAGTGCCGCTGTGGCGCTTGCCCAGGAACGTGAAGCGGGGGAACGTGACGAACGGCGCGATCACGAAGCCGCGCCCGTAGCGGATCGGCGATCGGTCGGCGCGATCGTCGAGGCGCTCCTGCTCGACGCAGGTCTCGATCGACGTCTCGCCCGACTGCGGTCCGCAGCGCGAGCCCTTGCGCTGCGACGAGCTGCGGCTGCTCTCGTACACGCTCACGCTCGACTCTCCCGCGAGCGTCTTCGGCTTCGCGTCGTTCACGATCGGCTGGTCGCTCGTCGTCTGCGGCTGGAGCTGATCGATCCGCTGCTGGATCTGCTCGCGATCGGGCGCGGCCGGCGTCGAGGCGAGGTACGCGCGGTAGTCCTCCACCGCGGGGAAGACGTTCCCGAGCCGGTCGTGACAGATGCCGCGATCGCGGAGGACGAGCGGATCCTTCGAGCCCGCCTTCACCGCCGCGTCGAACAGCGTGAGCGCGCCGGCGCAGTCGCCGCCGCGCGCGCGCCCCCGCGCCTCCTCCGCCTCCGCGACGCCGGCGGTGTTGCGGTTCAGCGTGAACTGGCTGTTCGAGCGATCCTGCTGGCCCGGTGGACCAGGCTGCTGCGCCTTCGCGGAGCCCGCGAACATCAGCAAGGACAGAGAGGCGAGCACCCCGATACGACGCATGGCCCCAGCGTAAACCGCTGCGGTCCGGCGCGACAAAAACCCGGCCTACTTGCCCGCGTCTTTGACGGTCGCGCCGGCGTCGGCCTTCGCCGCGCCGGCGTCGGCGAGCCCCGCGTCCCCTGCCCCGGCGTCGGCGCCGAGCGCGAGGAAGTCCTTCGTCACCCAGCGCACGCGCCCGAAGCGGGAGGCCTTATGGAAGTTCCCCTGCCCGAGGATCGGCGACCACGCGACGCCGCCGTTGTTCGCCATCGCGTAGAAGTTGAAGCGCCACGTGCCGCCCGGCTTCGGCGGAAGCTCTTTCGCGCCCTTCTCGAAGGCCTTCCACGGGATCTGCGCCTCGACGGTGTAGCCCTCGTCCTTGTCGGCGGGGTTGTCGATCGTCCCCTTCACGACGACCTGGGTCTTCATCTTCGGGTCCCAGTCCTCGTGACCGAACGGACCCTGCGGCTCGACCTTCGGCTTGTTGTAGCCGTCGAACTGGCTCTTGAAGACCTTGTTCTGCGGGTTGATCTGGATCTCGTAGTAGTTGACGTTGTCGCCGTCACCGTCGGGGTCGATCATGATCTCGGCGGTGTGGCGGTTCCAGGTCATCGGCTGGCCGCCCGCGGTCCAGTCCTTCGGCTGCTCTTCCTTCGTCGTGAAGTAGCCGACGACGTCGGGGTCCGAGACGGTGATGAGGACGTAGAGGTTCTCGTCGTCGTAGAGCAGCTTCGCGCTGCCGTTGATCGGGAACGAGGTGTTCGGTTTACCCGTTCCCACGTCGACAAAAGGGCCGGTGCTCGCTGCGCCTCCCCAGGCCTTGTCGTTGCCGTTGCCGTCGATGACGATCTTCTCGTTCGCGCCGAGCTTCATCACGTCGAGCTCGGGCACGTCGTTGACGCCGCGCTTCTGCTCCGGCTTCGGGGCGATCCCGGTCTTGAGCTTCGCGACGATCGCGCGGTTGTCGCCGTCGTTCGGCCCGCTCCGGATCGTCAGGCGCGCGTCGCCCTTGAAGATGCCGACGTAGAGCAGCGAGTCGGGCCCCTTGAGCTCCTTCGGCATCGTGAAGGTCTGCTCGTCGGCGTAGATCTTCCCGCGCTCCCAGCGGTCGGGGCCGAGCACCTGGCTGTTGCCGCGCGCCTCGCGCAGCGGGCCGACGCCGTCGAGGCCCTCGTGGCGATCGAAGCCCTCGTGCTGGAGGTGGGTGAAGAGACGCCAGCCTTCCTCGAGCGGCTCGTCGCAGCGCCAGTAGTACGTGGCCTTGACCTGCGCGCCCGGACCCGCGATCTCGGGCTCGATCTTGTAGCCGACGAGGTGGACCTTGTTCTCGAAGTTGACGTCGGTCTTCTTCGCGTCGGGCGGGACCGCGTCGAGGATGTTCGCCGCGAGCTTCGCTTTGTCTTCCGCCGAGATCTGCTGCTTGCCGCCGACACAGCCGGCCGCGAGCAGAACCAAGAGGACGATCGAGGAGGCTTTCACGGGGCGCATCCTACTCAACGGCGACTCTTCTTGCGCGCCTCTTTCTCGCGCTTCCGCTGCGCCTTCTTCGCGTTCTTCTCCTTGTCGGAGAGCGCCTTCATCTTCGTCATCGAGTCGGCGGGGTTGCCTCCTCCTCCCATCATGCCCGGGAACCCACCCATGCCCATGCCGGGGAACCCACCCATGCCCGGGAAGCCGGGCATGCCGCCCATGCCCTGCATCTGCTTCGCCATGTTGCGCATGTTCTTCATCGCGCCGAGCTGCTTCATGCCGGGGAGGTTGCCGAGGAGGCCGCCCATGCCGCCCATTCCGCCCATGCCGCCCATGTTGCTCATCATCTGCTTCATGAAGAGGAAGCGCTGGACGAGCTCGCTCACGGCTTGTTCGGGCGTGCCGGATCCCTTCGCGATGCGCGTGACGCGCGAGGGGTCGCGGATGAGCGCGTAGGGGTCCTTCTTCTCGAACTTGGTGAAGCTCGAGATCATCGCCTCGATCTTCACGAGCTCCCGATCGTCGAGGTTCACGTCGGTCGGCAGCTGGTCCATGCCGGGGATCTTCCCGACGATGTCCTTGAGGCTGCCCATCTTCTGGATCATCCGGATCTGGGAGAGGAAGTCGTCGAGGGAGAAGTCTCCCTGGAGCATCTTCATCGCCTCTTCGGCGGCCTTCTCTTCGTCGATGACGTCCTGGAAGTCCTTCATCAGGCCGACGACGTCGCCCATGCCGAGGACGCGGCTCGCCATGCCCTCGGGCCGGAACTCCTCGAACTTGTCCATGCCCTCGCCGATGCCGGCGAAGCGCACCGACGCGCCGGTGACCTCCTTGACGCTCATCGCCGCGCCGCCGCGCGCGTCGCCGTCGAGCTTCGTGAGCACGACGCCGGTGATGCCGAGGCGATCGTTGAAGCCCTTCGAGACCTTCACCGCGTCTTGACCGATCATCGCGTCGACGACGAGGAGGATGTTCTCGGGCTCGACCCGCTTCTTGATCTCGCCGAGCTCCTCCATGAGCTTCTCGTCGATCGCGAGGCGGCCGGCGGTGTCGTAGATGATGACGTCGCAGCCGAGCTTCCGCGCTTCGTCCTCCGCCTTCGCGCAGATCTCGACCGGCGAGGCGCCGGGGATGTTGAAGACGGGGACCTCGACGCTCTTGCCGAGCACCTGGAGCTGCTCGACGGCGGCGGGGCGCTGCATGTCGGCGGCGACGAGGAGCGGCTTGTGGTTCTCCTTCTGGAGGTAGCGCGCGAGCTTCGCCGTCGTCGTCGTCTTGCCGGAGCCCTGGAGGCCGACCATCATGATCGCGGTCGGTCCTTTTCCCTTCTCCGCGAGCTTGATCGCGGGCTCGCCTTCGGGCGGCGACATGAACGCGACGAGCTCGTCGTGGCAGATCTTCGTGAACTGATCGCCGGCGGAGACCTGCATCTTCTCGCCGCCCTGCCCCTTCGTCTTGATGCGGACGACCTCGCCGAGCGCGCGATCCTTCACGCGCGCGAGGAACGCCTTCGCGACGCCGAGCTCGACGTCGGCCTCGAGGAGGCTGAGCCGCACCTCGCGGAGCGCGCTCTCGATGTTCGACTCGGTGAGCTCGGTGAGCCCTGCCAGACGGTTCTTGGCCTGCCGGAAACCCTTCGCGATCGCGTCAAACATAGGGAGGCCGCGGACTTACCACGGACTCCCTGACGCGGGTACTCGCGCCGCGCACGCCGGCGCCGAGGCGGAGGATCGCAAGCGTTTTCGCGCTTTTCGCGCTGTACAGCGGACGAGCCTGCCTGTTATCTCCTTTGGGATAATCGGGCGACTTCGCCCGCGGGAGGATCCGATGTCCCTTCGGCTTCATCGTCTCGGTGTGATGGCTGCCGTCTTCCTTGCCCCGTCCGTCGCGCGGGCGGAGATCGACACGTTCGGGCTCGGCGACGGGCACAGCGGCGCGAAGGTCGTCGTCGGCGACGAGGAGATCAACTCGTACGCGGGGCTCACCGCCGACGCAGCGGCAGGCGCGACCACGCTCGCGATCTCCGCGCTCGCCGCGCCGACGGCGCCGCGGGTCGCCGCGCCGTTCGCGAACGGCGACCTCGTGCTGGTGTGGCGCGCGACCGGCGTCGCGGAGTCGGCCGCTCCCTCGGGCGCGGACACGGTCCTCGCGCTCCCGACCGCGCCGAGCACGCCCTCCAACGCGCAGGGCCTCGTCGGGCAGTACGAGCTCGCGCGCGTAGAGACCGCGGCGGCGGGATCGCTCACGCTCACGAAGCCGCTCGTGAACGCCTACGCGCGCGCGGTGAGCCAGGTCGTTCGCGTGCCCGAATACACGACGGTGAACGTCCCCGCCGGCACCTCCCTCCGCGCGAGCGCGTGGCAGGAGATCGGCGGCGCGCCCGCGACCCCGAACGCGACGAACCCGTGGGCGGGCGGCATCGTGATCTTCCTCGCGACGGGCGCGATCACGATCGACAACGGCGCCACGATCCACGCGAACGCGCGCGGCTTCCACGGCGGCGTCCCCGCGCAGCGCACGATCAACAACCCCGGCCTCCTGAACTGCGATCGCGACGCGGTCGACGGCGACCCGCAGTCGGAGCCGTTTTCGCCGAAGGGCCAGGGCGTCGTCCACACGCGGTACGCGGCGACGATCGGGGCGAAGGGCAACGTCTCGATCGCGGGCGGCGGCGGCAACTGCGTCGAGGCCGGCGGCGGCGGCGGCGCGAACCTGGGCAACGGCGGCGCGGGCAGCGGCACGATCGCGAACCTCGGCAGCGGCGGCGAAGGCGGCGCCGGGATCACGTACGACGTGCTCACGCGCCTCACGATGGGCGGCGGCGGCGGCGCCGGCCGTCACCTGAGCGGGCTCGTCAGCGTCGCGAGCCTCGGCGGCTTCGGCGGCGGCGTGGTCTACGTCCGCGGCGCGTCGATGGGCGGGGCGGGCCGCATCCAAGCGAACGGCGGCGACGGCGAGAACAGCGGCATCGCCGGCCTCCCGCCCGGCCTCACGAGCGAGGGCTCCGGCGGCGGCGGCGCGGGCGGCACCGTCGTCGTCCGGCTCGCGGGCACGCTCGACTGCGACCAGCTCGCCACCCCCGGCGGCGACGGCGGCAGCGCGCAGGTGCTCGGTCTCCCCGTCTTCGGCGCGGGCGGCGGCGGAGGCGGCGGGCGCGTCTTCTTCCAGGCCACGACGAAGACGCCCAACTGCGATATAGTCGTTACACCCGGAAATCCAGGTAACGGCGGACAAGGCGGATCGCAGGGCGGCGGCCCGGGCGGGACGCAGCCGCCGCCGGCGGGCGGCCTCTGCCTGCCGACGACGGCGACGGCGACGGGCACGTGCGTCGATCCTACCCCGATCTGCGATCCCGTCAGCGGCGACTGCCAGCCGTGCTCGGGCCCGTTCGGCGGCGGGAGCCCGCGCGCATGCCCGGTCGAGGTCGAGCCGGTCTGCATGACGGACGGCTCGTGCGTCCCGTGCAACGGCGACTTCGGGACCGGCGCGACGCAGGCATGCCAGCTCTTCGCGAGCCCGACCTGCCTCACCACCGGCGGTCTCACCGGCGCGTGCGGCAAGTGCACGACGAACGCGGACTGCGCGGGCCCCGGCCACGCGGGCCCGGTCTGCAACGTGAACAACGGCGTATGCGGGACGGCGTGCACGAACGACGCAGACTGCAAGACGACGGAGTGGTGCGCGCCGCGCGCGCCGGACGGCAGCAACGTCTGCATCCCGAAGACTCCGAACGGCGAGCCGGTCCCGCCGTTCTCCCCCATCGACGGCGAGTGCACGCAAGAGAAGGGTGAGCGGGTCTGTCTCTCCGCGGTGTGCGAGGAGATCGACGACAAGTGCGGGAAGCTGAACAGCACGCCGTGCCAGGCCGCGCCGGAGTGCCGCTCGCTCATCTGCTTCGACGCCGACAAGAAGTGCGGCCTCCCGAACGGCGAGCCGTGCACGGGCGACACGCAGTGCCGGAGCGATCTCTGCCAGGGCGGCACCTGCACGGCGCAGGGCTGCGCGTCGGATCCCGACTGTCCGGCGAACCACGTCTGCGAGGCGCAGCTCTGCGTCGAAGGCTGCCGCCCCGGCTCGCAGCAATGTCCGCCGGGCCAGCAGTGCGTCGCGCCGGACGGAGGTCCGGTGGGCAGCTGCGTACCGGCCGGCGACGGCGGCGTCCCCGACGGTGGCTCCGTTGGTGACGGCGGCCCCGTTGGTGACGGCGGTCTCGTCGACGGCGACGCCGGGGATACGGCGGGCATCATCGAAGGCGGCGGGTGCGCGTGCAACAGCACGACGTCTCCCGCGTCGTCTCTCTCGGTCGTGGGCGCGGTGGCGAGCGTGCTGGCGCTCATTCGTCGTCGGAAGCAGCGAGGCTGAACATGAAGATCACGAAGCTTGCTTTGGGAGCACTGACGGCGCTGGCGATCGAGGCGGTCGCCGGCGCGGCCTCCGCGCAGCAGACGGGTTTCGCGCTCGATCGCTACGAGCCGGCGGAGCGCGGCAGCCAGTTCTTCGTGGCGGACACGCTCGACTTCCGCGGCCACCTGCGTCCGGCCCTCGGCGCGACGCTCGACTACGGCTACAAGCCGCTCGTCGCCTACGACATGGCGGGGAACGAGCGCGCGTCGATCGTACGTCATCAGCTCTTCACGCATCTGGGCGGGAGCCTGGTCCTCTTCGATCGCTTCCGCTTCGGCCTCAACGCGCCGGTCGCGGTGTACCAGGCGGGCCAGGACACGGTCGTCAACGGTTCGCCCTTCCGCTCGGCGAGCAAGCCGGCGTTCGGCGACGTGCGTCTCGCCGCCGACGTCCGCATCCTCGGCGAATACGGCGACGTCTTCACGCTCGCGGGCGGCGTCCGCGCGTGGCTCCCCACCGGCGCGCGCTCTCAGTTCACGAGCGACGGCTCGATCCGTCTCGCGCCGCAGGCGATGGCGGCCGGCGACATCGGTCCTTTCACCTACGCCGCGCGCCTCGCGCTGGTCTATCGCGCGCGCGACGACGCGTACGCCGGCAGCCCGCTCGGCAGCGAGCTCATGGGCCACGGCGCCTTCGGCCTGAAGACGCTCGACGACAAGCTCGTCATCGGCCCCGAGATATTCGCGACGAGCGTGTTCACCGACAGCGCCTCGTTCTTCAAGACACGCGGCACCCCCGCGGAGTGGCTCTTCGGCGCCCACTACGACGTCGGCGCCCTCCGCATCGGCGCCGGCGTCGGCGGCGGCATGACCCGCGGCTACGGCGCCCCCCAGCTCCGCACGCTCCTCTCGATCGAGTACGCCCCCACCTACGAGACACCGGACCGCGACAAGGACGGCATCCCCGACCGCGAGGACGCATGCCCCGACGTCCCGGGCGTGCATAGTTCGGATCCGAACAAGAACGGCTGCCCGCCGCCGAAGGCCCCATCCGACCGCGACGGCGACGGCATCATCGACGCAGAGGACGCCTGCCCCGACGATCCGGGCCCGCGCACGAACGACCCGAAGACGAACGGCTGCCCCGACCGCGACAAGGACGGCATCCCGGACAAGCTGGACGCGTGCCCCGACGTCCCGGGCGTACATAGTTCGGATCCGAACAAGAACGGGTGTCCGCCCGATCGCGACGGCGACGGCATCGCGGACAGCGAGGACGCGTGTCCCGACGTCCCGGGCGTGAAGGACGTCGATCCGAAGAAGAACGGCTGTCCCCCCGATCGTGATGCGGACGGCGTCATCGACGCGGAGGACGCGTGCCCCGACGTCCCGGGCCCGCGCGATCCCGACCCGAAGAAGAACGGCTGCCCGCTCGTCGTCGTGACGGAGAAGGAGATCAAGATCCTCGAGCAGGTGAAGTTCAAGTTCGACAGCGCCGAGATCCTGAAGGAGTCGGACACGATCCTCGACGCGGTGAAGGTGGTCCTCGCCGCGCACCCGGAGATCGCGAAGGTGCGCGTAGAGGGTCACACCGACAACGTGGGCCGACCCGAGTACAACAAGTCGCTCAGCGAGCGCCGCGCCGCGTCGGTCATGAAGTGGCTGACGGATCGCGGCATCGACAAGAAACGTCTCGTCTCTCAGGGCTTCGGCCAGGAGCAGCCGATCGACGACAACAAGACCGACCAAGGCCGCGCAAACAACCGCCGCGTAGCCTTCACCATCCTCGAGCACGCAGCCGCGGGCTCGAAGCCGTAGCCCTCCTAGTAGTATTCGAAGCGGGGCTCGTAGATCGGCTGCGACGTGTCGTGGAAGTGACGCGCGAGCTCGTAGAGCTCGAACCAGAGGGTGTCGAATTTGTTGCTTCCACGAGAGGAGGCCTCGCATGTTCGGATCCGAACATTTCCTTCCTCCCCGAAGGGAGGTGGCCGGTGGGGCTGGCGGGCTCAGGTCAGAGGCGGTGTTTGCGCTTGAGGGCTTGGACGGCGTCGTCGCAGCGGGGGAGGCCGGCGTGGCCTTGTTTCAGGAGGGTCTCGGCGTCGTCGAGCTTTTTTGGGAGGGACTGGGCTTCGGCGGAGTCCTTCGCGAGGGTGCCCTTGTCGAGGGCGGCGAGGCTTTGTTCGACCTCGCTCTTTAGGCGCAGCGCCTTTGCGGTCGACTCGCCTAGCGCGAGGCACTCGTCGCGGGCTCGGCACGTGTCCGGGTTCGCGCATGGGGTCGCGCGGAGGGCGTCGACCATCGCCGGGAGGGACTCGTTCGGGGCCGAGCGGAAGCGATGGATCGCCGTGAGGACCACCTCCGCGTCGCGACGCTCGGCGCTGTCGCATGACGTGAGGGCGCCAAGGAGGGCGGGGACGACGACGGCGACGACGGCGCGCATGGTCACGACAGCTCCACCTTGCTCCACATCTCGCGGAGCATCTTCTCCTTGCGACGGTCCGTGCGCGTGATGACGCGTGCTACGCCCCATGCGGCGAGGAGCTCGCCTTCCTGGCCCAATGACGGGAGCACGCTCTTGCCCGTCACGAACACGTTGCCCAGCGGCGCTCGGATCGCCTCGCCGGCGAGGCCCTCCAGCGCCGGGCGCGTGACGCGGAAGCGTGGGACCATCGCCTCCGGCTCCAACGATGCGCCCGCCCCGCGCAGCCGCGCGCGATCGACGTGCTGCGCCCGTAGGTTCCAGCTCTTGTCGCCCACCTGCGGGTCGCCCGCGCTCGGGGAGCGGAAGTCCCAGAGCGGACGGCCGTCGTGCGGTGAGTCGCAGAGCACCAGGTGGCGCTCCACGAACGGGAGGAGCGTCATCACCGTCGACAGGATCTCCTCGCGGGCGCGCGTCACGCCGTGCGCGCCGGCGTCGGCGTTGGCATCGGCGTCGAGCAGCGACTCCGCGACGAGGAGGACGTGGCCGTCCGGGGAAAGCGGGCTCTTCTGGAGATGCACCGCGCGCCCCGACTTCGGGAGCAGGAACGACTCTGCCGCGAGCTCCGCCGGCAAGCCCTCCGGGCGCACCACGAACGACGCGACGAAGCGCGCGCCCGCCGGCTCGACCAGCGGCGACTTCTCGTCGGGGTCCGCGTCCACGTCGGGCGCGAGCTCCATCAGACTTGCGGTCGGGAGATCGGAGACCACGAACGTCACACCGGTGGGGGTCTCGTCGCCGTCGACGATCACGCCGCGGACCTTGCCGCCCTTGTGCACGATCGCGCGCGCGCGGTCGTTGAGGCGCGTGTCGCCGCCGTGCGCGCGCACTCGCTCGAGGAGGAACTCCGACAGCTCGTCTTCGCCGCCGGAGAGGCGATGCACGCCGCGCGTCCATGCGCCGTGAAGGCGCGCGATCGCGAAGGGGGGGAGCGGGCCGGCCTGGTCGGAGGCGAAGCGCGCCGGCGCGGTGACGACCTCGCGGAAGGCGTGGTCGCGGGGGAGCTCCGCGAGGAAGTCCGCGCCGTCCAGGTACGGCAGGGACGCGAGGGCGCGCGCGGTCTCGCGGCGCTCCCAGAAGCCGCCCGGCGGCCACACCGCGTCGCGCTCGAAGGCCGCGTCCGCGTCGGCGTTCTTGCGCGCGAGCTCGGCGTAGAGGTCGTCGACGACGCGGCGCACCGCCGGGAACTCGCGGTCGATCTCGCGCGCGAAGAGCTGCGTGTCGGGGGGGAGATCGAGACGGATGTCCGGCGCGAGGACCTGCAGCATCGGGTCGAGCGACGAGAGGCGGCGGCGGAAGGTCTGCGACTGCGCCAGCTCGACGAGGACGCGGCCCCACGCCGGCGACGACGCGGAGAGGAACGTGAAGGGACGACGCGCCAGCGTGATGCCGTCGTACGCATAGGTGGGGCGGCGCCAGCCCTGCCCGAGGACCAGCACGCGCCAGGAGCGACGCGCCAGGAGCGCCGCCGCGGTGAGCGCGCCGATGCCGCCGCCGAGCACCACGACGTCGTAGTGCTTCGAGCTGCTCAACGCCTCACCCGCGCCCGCGGCCGGCCGCCCGCGGGCTGCTCGATCGTGACGCGTCCGTCCGCGATCCACTGCAGGACCTTCGGCAAGAGCTCGTGCTCCTTCGCCAGGATGCGCGCGGAGAGGCTCGCCTCGTCGTCGTCGTCGAGCACCGGCACCGGGCCCTGCGCGATGATCGGCCCCGTGTCGACGCCCGCGTCGACGAAGTGCACCGTGCAGCCCGAGAGGCCCACGCCGTACAGGAGCGCCTGACGCTGCGCGTGCGTGCCCGGGAACGACGGGAGCAGCGCGGGGTGCACGTTCACGATCCGGTTCGGGTACGCGTCGAGGAGCGTCGACGTGACGAGGCGCATGAAGCCCGCGAGGACCACGCAGTCGGCGCCGTGCGAGCGAAGGACCTCGACGATCGCGGCGTCGAAGGAAGCCCGATCGTCGAACGCCCGGTGATCGACCACGATCGCGGGGACCTTCGCCGCCTTCGCGCGATCGAGCGCCTTCGCCGTCGCGACGTTGGAGACGACGACGCCGACCCTCGCCTCGAGCGTGCCCTCCGCGATCGCGTCGAGGATCGCCTGCAGGTTCGTGCCGGTGCCGGACACGAGCACGCCGAGCGTGAACGACGGCTTCACGGGAAGACGACCCGCGCTTCGAAGTCGGTGCCGGCGGGGAGAGACACGACCTCGCCGAGATCGATGGTCGGCTCCGCGATCGCGGCGCGCGCTCTGTCCGCGTCCGCGGCCGGCACCACGAAGACGAAGCCCACGCCGAGGTTGAAGACGCGACGGAGCTCGCGCTCCTCCACCTGGGCAGCGATGAGATCGAGGATGGCAGGACGCGCCCAGCGCGACGGCGGGAGGCGCACGCCGAGGCCCTCCGGCAAGACGCGCGGGAGGTTGCCCGGCAAGCCGCCGCCCGTGATGTGGCTCATCGCGCGGACGTCGACGCCTGCGTCGAGCACCGCGCGGACGTGGCGCGCGTAGAGACGCGTCGGCGCGAGGAGCGCTTCGCCGACCGACACCCCACCGAGCGCGGCGGGCTTGTCGGAGGGCGCGAGCTTCATCGCGTCGAAGAGGACGCGGCGCGCGAGCGAGTAGCCGTTCGAGTGGAGGCCGCTCGACGCGACGCCGATCACCTTGTCGCCCGCGGCGACGCGCTTGCCGTCGACGATCTTCTTCCTCGCGACGACGCCGACCACGAAGCCCGCGAGATCGTACTCGCCCGGCGCGTACATGCCCGGGAGCTCCGCCGTCTCGCCGCCGAGGAGCGCGCAGCCCGACTCCTTGCACGCCGCCGCGATCCCCTCGATGACCTTCGCCGCGACGCCGAGCTCGAGCTTGCCCGTCCCGAAGTAGTCGAGGAAGAAGAGCGGGCGCGCGCCCGTCGTCACGACGTCGTTCACGCACATGCCGACGAGGTCGAAGCCGATCGTGTCGTGGATGCCGGTGAGGAACGCGACCTTCAGCTTCGTGCCCACCCCGTCCGTGCCGCTCACGAGGACGGGGTCTTCGATGCCGCCCGGGACCGCGCAGAGACCGGCGAAACCGCCGACGTCGGCGAGCACCTCGGGGATGCGCGTCGCCTTCGCGAACGGCTTGATGCGCTCGACGAGCTCGTCACCTGCATCGATGTCGACGCCGGCCTCGCGGTAGGAGATCGCCATGGAGCGAGGTCTAGTCGCCCCATCGCCCAGCTACAAGATGCGGCTACGACGTGAGGTCGAGCGCGAGGACCTCTTCGCGCCCCGCGACGCGGACGACCAGCTCCTGCGGCCCGGTGAGGTCCGGCGGCAGCGGCGCCCACCAGCCCGACGCGCTCTTGCCGCCGAGCGCGGGATCGACGCCGCGGATCTCCACCGCCTCGATCCCCTCGCTGCCGCCGCTCGCGCGCGCGACGCACAGGCCCGCGGGGAGATCTTCCTGATCGGCGCGGAGGCCGATCGCGAAGACCTCGACGTCGCCGTCGAAGAGTCGCGCGATCACGGCGCCGCGCTCCACCGCGGCGCGCGCGGGATCGTCCTCCATCCCCACCACCTCGGCGTAGACGCGGAGGTCGGCCTGCGCCGCCCGCGCGGAGCGACGCAGCGTGAGCGGCGCGCGCGGGCCGCCCTGGAACGCGTGCGCGAGCGGGAACGCCCCGAGACGCGAGCGGAGCGCGCCGAGGGCGACGAGATCGAGCCACCACGTGCTCGCGTCCTGCTCGGCGAGGCGCGTGAGCCACGGCGAGACGGGGGCGACCGCGGTCGCTCCCCACTCGTCGCGGCGGAGGAGCATGGTCTCGTCGACCTTCGCGACGCGCGCGAAGACCCGGCGCTCCGCGTCCTCTTGCTCGAGCGCGCCGAGGAGGACGAGCACGCTCTCCGCCGCGTCGCGCGCGGTGACGAGATCCGCGAGCGCCGGCTTGGAACGATCGAAGCGATCGAGCTCCGCGTTCGCGACACCTTCGAGGACCGACGCGTCGGCCGGGAACTTTCGCAGCTCGTCGCGTTCGGTGGAGCGGAGGACGCCGAGACGAAGGAGCCGCCCGAGCACCACCGCGTTGCCTGCGTCGATCGCGGTCGCCTCGCCGAGCGTCGCGCGCTCCGCGGCGGTGATCGGCGACGCGGCGAGCGCACGCGAGAGGGTCGCTTCGAGGCGCGTCATGCAGTCCTCCTCGGACGCTCGTTGCATTCGAGACCTGACGTCACGACAGCACCTTCGCCGCGGTGGCGCCGCCGTCGGCGACGTCACATCCGAGGAGGCGCCGCGCCTCCTCCACGTCTTCGGGCGCGAAGCGGCCTTGCGCGACGAGCGACGAGAGCGCCTCGCACGCCGCCTTTCGCCCGCGGTTTCGATACTGATAGACGCGGTTCTGCGCCTTCGTCGACGGCGCCTGGCCCGGCGGAGCCTCGTCGGCGGCGTAGGTCGCGCACTGCTCCTCGATCGTCGCGCCCATGCGCGCTTCGACGTGGACGCGCACCGAGCGCACGATGCCGTCGACGTCTTGCTTGCGGTGCAGGCGCGGCAGCTCCGCGTGGATCGCGGCGAACACGGCCTCGATCGCGCGCACCGCGAGCGCGGTGTTGTCCGGATCGACCGAGGGCTCCGCGACGCGCGGCCGATCGTCGTCGTCGTCGCCCGCGTCGAGCTGGCCGGTGACGAGCCGCCGGCGCGCGCGGCAGATGTCGCGGCCCTTGTTGGCGAGGACACGCATGCACCATGCATGGGCCTCCCCCTCCGTCTTGCCTTTGAAGCGCGCGGAGCCGAGCGCGCAGCGGGTGAGGAGGTGCTGCACCGCCTCGTCGACGTCGTCTTCGCCGAGGCGGCACGGCGCGACGCGGAAGAGGTACGGCTTCGCCCAGCCGTTCACCGTCGCGTGGATACGCGCGAAGACGCCGTTCCGCTCACGCGCCGCGAGCCCTGGATCCGACACCATCGTGAGCCAGGCCGCGAGCTGCATCACACGAGCTCCTGCGACCACGCGCGGAGCACCGTCTTCACCTCGAAGGGCCGGAGCTCCGGGTACGCGCCGAGGAGGAGCGCGACGACGCCGCTGATCGCGGGGGTGGCGAAGGAGGTGCCGGTCTTCGTGGTGTAGCCGCCGCCGGGGGCCGCGACGTGCACGTCGTCGCCGTGACCGATGTACTCGATGATGCTCGCCGGCACGTAGCGCACCGCCCACGGCGCCTCGAACTTCGTGCGGTCGACGCTCACGACGGTGCTGATCTCGGCGGGGTAGCCGAGGTCGCCGAGCGGCATGTTCCGCTTCGCCGCGACGATGACCTGGCCGTTGCGGTACGCCTTGTCGCAGAGCGGCAGGAGCTGCGGGCCGAAGCTCGCCTTCGCGGCGAGGCTCATGTTGATCACCTTGTAACCTGCATCCACCGCGTGGCGGAGGCAGGCGAGGAGCGCGTCGCCCGCGCCGGTGTTGTCGGGGCCGAGGACGCGGTAGTCGACGATGCGCGCGTTCGGCGCGACGTGCGAGATGATGCTCGAGACCGCGGTGCCGTGGCCGTACGTGTCGTGGTTCGCGAGGCCGTGGGTGACGACCTCGGTCTTGTCGTCCTTCGTCACCGCCGCGAGCGCCTTGACGACGCGCGGCTCGAGGTCCGGGTGGGTCGCGTCGACGCCGCTGTCGAGGACGGCGACCTCGACCGGCGGCAGCTCCCGCTTCCGAAGGTCCTCGATGCGCTCGGCGAGGACCTTCTCGATCGGCGACGGCATCGTCAAATCTCCAGGTCGGCCCCGGGCCCGGACGCGAGCGCCTCGACCTCGGCCACGATCGTCGCGAGCCGCGTGAGCGCGTCGGGCCGGTGCTTCGCGATCCGCGCGATCGACGTGGCGATCCCGGCCTCGACGCTGTTCTGCGCCTGCGCCTGCGCCTTGCCCGCCGCCGCGTTCAGGTGGCGCCGCTGATCGACGACGACGCCCGCGACCGCGGCGAGGCGGGCGTAGAGGTCGCCGTCGCGCCCGCTGAAGCGCTTGCCCTTCGCGAAGCTGACCGCGGTGATGACGCCGATGAGGTCGTCGCCGACGAGCATCGGCGCGGCGATGACCGCCTCCGGCCCCTTCTCCTGCACGACGCCCTGGAAGGTGGGCGCGCCGATCTGCACCTCGCGCGTCGCGGCGGCGAGGCCGGTGAGGCCCTGCCCGAGCGCGAGCCGCTGGCCGATCAGCACCTCGGGTCCGCCGACCGTCATCGCGAAGACGAGGTCGTTCTTCGCGGTGTCGTGGACGAGGAGCGATCCCTCCTCTGCGTCGACGACCTGCGCGCCGAGCTCGATGAGGACGCGAAGGACCCGCTCCTCCGCGCTCGCCGGCTCGATCGCGAGCAGCGAGAGGAGCTCACTCGGCTGCGTCATCCCTTCTTCTCCTTCTTCTCTTTCTTCATCGGCGGCATGTCGACCTCGTCCATCATCGGCGGGTCAATCTCGGTCATCATACCCTCGAGCATCGACGCCGGCTTCGGGATTGGGGCCGCGGCCGGAGGCGGAGCGAGCGCCTCCTTGTTCGGCGCCTCGACGAGGCGCTTGTAGAGGTTGTCCGACTTCATCAGCTCGTCGTGCGTTCCGGAGAGCGCGATCTTGCCATCCTCGAGGATCGCGATGCCGTCCGCGATCTTCGCGACGAAGCCCTCGAGGTCGTGATCGATGACGAGGACGGTGAGGCCCTCGGTCTGCGTCTTGAGGAAGCGAATGAGCTTCTGGAGCGTGATGTTGTCGAGGCCGGCGGAGGGCTCGTCGAGGAGCAGCACGGACGGCTTCAGCAAGAGCGCGCGCGACACCGCGAGGAGGCGGCGCTGGCCGCCGGAGAGGCCCTGCGCGACGTCGCGCGGGAGGAGCGTGTCGAGCGGCGCGGAGGGGCTCGCGCTCGTGAGGACGTCCCAGAGCCCGGTCGCGCGCGCGACCTCCTCGATCTCCTCGTCGGTCGCGTCGGCCTTCGCGAGCTGGAAGTTCGCGCGCACGGTGTCGGCGACGAAGAGCGGGAACTGCGCGACGCGGACGACCTTCTTGCGGAGATCGGCGAGGCGCACGCTCTTGAGGTCGGTCGCGCCGATGCGGACGCGGCCCGAGGCCGGATCCGAGAGGCGCGCGACGAGCGACATGATCGTCGACTTGCCGGAGCCGGACGCGCCGACGATCGCGAAGCACTTGCCGGCGTCGAACGTGAACGACACGTGATCGAGCACCGGCTTCGCGCGCCCCGGGTACGTGAAGACCACGTCGTCGAGGACGATCGGCGAGGAGCCCGCGGGGAGCGGCTTCGGATCGGCCGGATCGCTCACGTCGGTGGGGCGCTCGAGGATCTCGATGACGCTCTCGCACTCGGGCCACGCCATCCCGATGCTGTTGAAGAACATGACGAGGTCCTGCAGCGGCTGGAGCGCGAGCGGCACCAGCGCGTGGACCGCGACGACCGCGCCCGCGGCGGCGGGATCGCCCGACTGCGTCGCGAGCATGATGCCGTAGCCGAGGAACCCGAGCTGCAGGAGGCGCGGGATGCTGGAGCGCGCCTGCCCCGCGAGGTCGTTCTTCATCGAGGCGCGGAGGCGGTTCCGTGCGTGCGCGAGCGCGCGATCGCCGAAGGCCTTCGAGCGCTGCGGGATCGCGCCCATGAGCTGCACCTCGAGCGGCGCGGCGAGGGAGTTCTGGAGCTCCTCGTTCGCGGCGACGTCGCTCGCGCGCACCTTCTGGAAGGCGGCGCGGAGGCCCTTCGCGCCGCGCGCGCTGATGATCGGCGTCGCGAGCACGCCCGCGAGCAGCACCAGCTTGAAGACGAGCGGCGTGTCGCCGAGGCGCGCGAGGTTCTGGAAGATGAGGACGACCGCGGTCGCGAGGCCGATGCCGCGCACGACCGGGAACGAGACGAGGTCACGCAGGAGCATCTGCGCGCCGTTCGCGTAGCGCCACACGATCGCCGTCGTCTCGCCGGACGCGTGCTCCGAGTGGTAGCTCGGGCCGAGCTCGAGGAGCCGATCGTGGAGCTTGCGCTGGAGCCGCGCGAGCATGAGCGTGTCGGACCACGTCGTCGTCGCGCGCTCGGCGAGGATCGTGAGGACGCCGCCCACCGTGAGCGCCGCGAGGAACCCGAACGCGTGGGTCGGCTGCGCGGGGATGAGGGCGGAGAGGAGGTCGCCCTCTCCCCTCTTCGCGGCGCCTTCGGGCATGCCCGCGGTCTGGAGCCGGCTGACGATCGCGCCGACGAGCTGCGCCTGCAGCTGCTGGATGAGGAGGTTGACGATGCCGAGGAGCGTCGAGACCGCGAACGCGAAGAACGCGCCGCGAACGACGATCCATCCCCAGCGAAAGAGCTTGCCATAAGGAACGGGCGGGAGCTCCTCGCTCCGAGGAGGCCCACCGCCCTTCTTCTTCTCCACTGCCTATCAGGCGCGGAACGCGCGGCCGCAGGAGCCGCACATGAACCACTTGTAGACGTCCGTGTCGAGGACGGCGCGGCCGATGTTGCCGCACCAGGGGCACTCGACGCGGCCGATGTAGCGGTCCTGTCCCTCGACCTCGGCGGTGCCGGTGATCGCGACGCCCATCTGCGCGCGATCCAGGCCCTTCGCCTCGTCTTCCGTGATCTTCGTTCCCTTCTTCACACCTTCGGTCATGGTTCTCTCCTAGCGACTCTTTCGCAGTTCAGCACTTGCGAGAATTTGCGAGTGTTTCGATTGCCGCAGCTCGTGTCAACGACCATCGCTCTCGCCTCTTCCGTGCTCGAAGGACGCACGGGTTCCCGGCGTCCTGACGGCACGCGGAGACATTTCTTCTGTCCGCATTCGGATACCGAGTTAACTCGATCGGCGCTCCGCCTCGAACAGGCGCCGCGCCGCGCCCTCGAAGAGGACCCACAGCGCCTGCGGGAACCGCACGAGGTACTCGTGGAACCGCTCGTAATCCAAGGAGAGGAGCACCGAGTCCTCGTCCGCCTTCACCGTCGCCGTGCGCGCGGCGGAGGCGACCATGCCGTATTCGCCGAGCACGTCGCCGGCGCGGAGCTGGCGCGCGCGCGTGGCGGTCCCCGGCACGTAGACGGAGAGCGTCCCCGACGCGACGACGTACACGCGATCGGCCGGCTCGCCGACCTCGACCACGGTGTTCCCCTTCAGGAACGACTCCGTCTGCATCATCTCGGCGAGGACCGCGAGATCGCCCCGCGGGATCTGGGCGAAGACACGTGCGTGCGCCAGCACCTCGGCGCGTTGCGCGGCGTTCATGGGAAGAGCCTATCAGTGCGGAGCGATGATGCCGGTCTGCTGCGGGCCCTGCTTCATCTCGCCGCCGCGGCCGCCGAGCGGCTTGAGCTCCACCGCGACGACGCCGTCGCGCTCGGCGGCGATGACCTTGTCCTCGGGGGCGGACATGCCGCCCGCGCCCGGCGCCGTCACGACGAAGGCGCCGAACGACACCTTCCTCACGGCGTGCGTGACGCGGTCGCAGCTCGACCCCGTCAGCGCCGCCGAGCCGACGTTGGCGCCGTCGACCTCGAGCTGCTTCACCGTGCGGGTGTGGATCTCGACGCCGTGGTGGCGGTCCATCGCGATCGCGGCGCGATCGGCGTCGAGCACGCGCGCGAGGTCGCGGCGGCTCCGCACCTCGATCGCGTCGTCGACGGGCGCCTCCGTCTTCTCTTCGTAGTGGGTGGCGACGCGGCATCCGCCGACGAGCGCGAGGTTGCATCCGTCGAGGTGCACGAGCGCGATCCCGTCGCGGAGCGCGAGCTCGAGATCGGCGCGCTGCTCGGGCCGGAGGAAGGCGGCGGAGAGCGGACCTTCGTCGACCTTGCACACGAGCTTGTCATGGTCGAGGCTCGACACGTTCTTCGCCGTCGTGGTGTCGCGCCCGCCGCTGCAGGCGGCGACGAGAGCGAGGAGGAGGAGCAGGCGCTTCACGCGCTCGATGCTACGCGACTTCGCACGGCGAGCACGTCGCGATGGCGATGCGGACGCCCGCGGAGCCACGCGAGCGCGACCGTGGCGGCGGCCGGATCGCCGAGCGCGAGCGCGGCGTCGATCGGGAGCTCGTGCACCTCCGGGAGCGGCCGCGCGTCGTCGAAGGCGGCGCGGATCTCCGTCCACCGCGCGGGCGGGCTGCTCGGGTCGAAGCGGAGATCGAGGGCGGCGAGCTGGGCGCCGCGGCGCGCGGAGTCGGGGCGCTCCGCCGCGAAGGTGTCGCGCCAGGAGCGGGCGGCGGCGCGATCGCCCTCGTCGAGGGCGAGGTTCGCGCGGAGCCAGAGCGCGTCGAGGCGCGCGTCCGGGTTCTCGTGCTCGCGACCGAGGTCGATCGCGGTCGCGAGCATCGACGCGGCCTCCCGCGCCGCGCCGCGATGGAGCGCGATCGCGGCTTGGTTCACGAGCGAGGTGGCGACGTGCGCGTGCTCTCCGAGCGCGGTGAACGCGGCCTGCGCACGCTCGAGCGAACGCGAAGCGCCCTCGACGTCGCCCGCCTCGAAGCGGAACACGCCGAGGTTCTGGAGCGACGACGCGATGAGGGAGCGGTTCTCGATCCGCTCCGCCATCGCGTGCTGGCGCGCGGTGTACTCCACCGCCGAGGACCACTCGCCGCGCTCGTGCGCGAGGATGCCGAGGTTCGCGAGGACGACGGCGACGTTGCGCGCGTGGCCCTCCGCCTCCGCGAGGCGGAGCGCGCGCTCGTAAGCGAGCGTCGCCGAGGCGAGGTCGCCCGCCTTCCACGCGAAGACGCCGCTCGAGAGGAGACACTGCGTCTCGACGCTGGGGTTCCCCGCGCGCTCCGCGAGGGCGAGCGCGTCCTTCGCGATCGCGCGGGCGTCGTCGAGGCGGCGCTGCGCCTCCGCCGTGATCGCCTGCTGCCGCCGCGCCTCCGCCGCGTCCGCGATCGCGCCGAGCGCCTGGAGCGCGTCGGCCGCCTCCTCGAAGAGAGCCCGCGCCTCCTCGGCGCGCCCGCGCGCGCGGAGGATCTCCCCCTCCTTGATCGCCGCCCGACGCGCGAGGAGCGACGCGCCTTCGCCGTGGACCTGCGCCGCCGCGCGGACCTCGCCGAAGAGCGCGCTCGCCTCGTCGAGCTCGCCGCGCTGGTGATGGATGCGCGCGCGGCCGTAGCGCGCCTGCGCGACGCCGAGCCCGTCCTCGCGCGCGGCCGCGATCTCGCTCGCCGTGACCGCGATCGCCATCGCGCTCGCGACCTCGCCCTGCGCGAAGAGCACGTCGAACGCGCCGAGGAGGACCTTGAGCCCGAGGCCGGTGGGATGCGCGGCGAAGGCGGCGAGCACGCGCTCGAGCGGACCGGCCTCGCGCGCGAGGCGATCGATGACCGCGCGCGCGACGAGGTGGAGCGCGCCCCGCTCCATCGCGGCGGGGTCCATCGCGTCGGCGAGGCCGAGCGCCTGGACGAGGACCGCGGTGTCGCCCGCCCGGCACTGCGCCGCGAGGGTCGAAGAGGCCGCCCCGCCGAGCGGCGCGAACCACGAGGAGCGGCGCGCGAGCTCGAGCACGCCGTACGCCTCGCGCGTCCGCGGGGCGTGGAGATCGGCGAGGAGGTGCTCGAAGAGCCGCGCGAAGCCGAAGCGCACGAGGCAGCGATCGCGATCCCACTGCTCGGTGAGGATCCCGAGATCGAGGAGCTGCACGTAGACGGAGTCTTTCTGTGTATTCTGCACGCTCCGCTTCAGCGCCGGCACGTCGTAGAGCGCGTCGCGCGCGATCGTGTCGCTCGACACCGCGTCGAGCTCGACGACGAGCGCCTTCAAGAACGCGGCGCGGTCCCAGCGCGCGCCGCCGACGACGACCTGCTCGAAATAGAGCCGCATCGCCTCGTCGTAGGAGAGCTCCGGATCGAGCGGCTTGCCGTCGAACGCGGAGGCGAGGAGGCGGAGCATGAGCGGGCTCCGCATCATCGCGACGGTGGAGCGCCCGCCCGCCGCGAGCTCCTCGAACGACGTGAGCGGCCGGAACGCCCGCTCGTCCTCGCGCTCCGGCGGCGGCGTCCACGCGCGGTAGCGCTCGTAGAGGACGCCGACCTCCGTGTCCGCGAGCGGCGGCATCGGGACGAGCACCGAGCGCTCGGGGCCGGCGGTGAGCCAGCGCGCGCCGAACGCGTTGCCGAAGCGGGCGTCGTGCGGGAGCCGCTCCGCCGCCGCGGTCGCGATCGTGGCGACGAGGCGGAACCAGGGATGATCGGTCGCCTGCTTCACCATCGCGTCGATCGCGGCGACGAGGGCGGCGATCTCGCCGGGGTGCTCGTTCACGCCGTCGACGATGACGCGGAGGCGCGTCCCGTCCGAAAAGAGCGGATCGGCCGCGACGAGGAGGTCCTCGAAGAAGAGATCGCGCACCCCGAGGTCGCGCACGACGCGGGCCTGGAGGTCGGGGTCGAGGAGCGCGGACGCGCGGTAGAAGAGGACGACGTCGCCGGCGGCGAGCCGCTCCGACGCGATGCTCGCGACGAGGGTCGACTTGCCGGAGCCGTTGTCGCCCGCGAACACGACGCCGCGGTGATCGCCGAGCTCGAGCTGCGTGACGAGGTCGGCGACGCCGGCGGGGCGGAAGCCGATCTCGGGGAGGTACTTGCCCGACGCGACGAGCGCGGAGAGCGTCGCCCTCGTGACGCGCTCCCCCGCCGCACGGAGGCCGGCCAGATCGAGCCGGTCCTTGCGCTGGACCTGGACGTCGATCGCCTTCGCCTCGAGCAGCGCGCGCCAGCGCTCGACGGGGTGCTGCTTCTCGACCTGCTCCCCGAGCGCGGAGGCGTAGAGCATCGCGCTCCGCGTGTTGCCCTCGAAGAAGAAGAGGTCGCGCTCGAGGCCGGACACCGCGTGGCTCGCGTCCTCCGGCACCTCGAGCGCCGAGATCGCCTCGAGCGGCAGCGTCGCGTCCCGGCGCGGATCCGCGAGCCACACCTGCGCGTCGGTCGACGTCCGCTCGCCGCTCGGGCGCGCGCCCACGAGCGCGACGCCGTCGGCGTGGAGCGGGTACTTCGTCATGAAGCGCGCCTCGGAGAGGATCTCGGCGAGGACGGGCTGGTACGTCGCGAAGTCCTGCTCCGCGCGCGCGACCGGGAGGTTGTACCCGTGCGCGAGGCCGTTCCGGTACTTGATGAGGGCCTGGATCTTCCCGAGCTTCGACTCGCGCGTGCGCGCGCCGCCGCGGGCGTCCTCGAAGCGCGTGCGCGCGAGGAACGGGGTCCGGCACTTCAGCTCCAGCGTGTCGTACGCGGCGGGGAGCTCGGCGAGGAACGGCGTGCGCCCCTCCGTGCGGAAGACCGTGAGCGCGCGCACGATGAAGAGGTGCCACGTCGAGATGAGCGGCCGCTGGAAGTCGCGCGCGAGGAGCTCGTTGAGGTTCGCGTCGCGGAGGTCGGGCTGGCGGAGGTAGTCGCTCGCGAGCGCGATCGCCCAGATTTTCAGCAGCGTCGCGAACGTGTCGACGAGGAGGCGGCAGCGCTGGCGCGCGTCGCGCTCCTCGAGGAGGCGCGCGTAGATGATCGCGACCGGGTACGGGTACGTCTCGACCACCGCGCGATCGAGCGCGCCCGCGTCGCGGCTCGACGGCGGCGGCGCGGGCACGGCCGACGCCGCGGCGAGCGCCGGCCCGTGGAGCCGCCGCGGCGCGGTCCCGTCGGCGGGGACGAGCGTGACCTCGCCGGTGAGCGAGTCGAGGACGAGGAGCCCCTCCGGGTACGAAAACCCCTGGTAGCGGCCCTCGCTCATCGGCCCTCTCGCATCGACGCGAGCGTAGCAGCAGCCGCCTGCGATAAGGTGGCGTCGCGGTGGCGGCCTCTTCCCCCAGCCTGCAGAGCCTCTTCGCGGTCTGGCATCCGCTCTACCGGCCGCGCCTCCTCAAGCTCGGTGCGTTCGCGATCGCGAGCGGCGTCGTCGTGTACCTCGAGGCGGTCGCGCTGCGGGAGCTCTCGAACGCGTTCGCGGTGAACGACAAGCTGCTCGCGAACGACCGCGTCCTCCGCGCGTTCGCGACGATCGCGAACGACGCGGGCCTCCGCCTCCCGATCCTGATCCTCGCGTCCTTCGCCGTGCTCCGCGTCGGCCGCGTCGCGATCGAGGTCGCGGGACGGATCCAGAGCGCGACGCTCTCGCAACGCGCGCGCGCCGACCTCGAGGCGGCGATCCTCGATCACCTGCTCCGCAAGGACGACGCGTTCTTCGCCGCGCGCCCGCCGGCGGAGATCCTGAACCGCCTCTCCGCCGACATCGGCCGCGTCGTCGATCGCCGGAACCTCCGCAACCAGCAGCGGCAGGCCCTCTTCTTGATCGCGGGCAACATCTACTTCTTCCTCCGCGAGGACTGGAAGCTCGCGCTCGCGGGGATCGCGACGTGCGCGCTCGGCGCCTGGACGATGCATCGCCTCACGCAGCCGGTGAAGGCGATGGACAAGGCGTACCTCGAGCACGACGACCGCGTGAAGGCGATGTTCGAGGACTTCCTGCGCGCGTCCGCGGAGGCGCAGGTCGGAGACCTCCGCGCGCCGATCAAGGATCGCTTCGAGACGGCGCAGGACGCGCGGCGGCGGCTCTTCCTCTCGTTCTCGTGGCTCCGCGAGAAGCTCAACATGGTGTCGGGCGCGTCGTACCTCCTCGCGTTCGTCGCGCTCTGCGTGATCCCGATCTACTTCACCGAGGCCGACGCGCCGAACCTCTCCCTCGCGCTGATCCCGGTCGTGCTGAAGGTGCTGCCCGAGCTCTTCACGAACGCGTCGCAGCTCGTCATCCAGCGCCTCAACCTGCAGCTCGCCGACACGAGCGAGAAGCGGCTCATCGAGTACGACTCCGGCGCGATCGAGGAGGAGGAGCCCGCCGCCGCGCCCGCGCTCGACCTCACCGCGCGCGTGCCGATCGCGGTGACGGAGGCGACCTATCGCTACCGCACGGCCGAGGGCGGCGAGCAAGGCGGCATCTCCGACGTCACGACCACCTTCCCGCCGGGGCGGTGGACCGCGATCGTCGGCGCGGCCGGCTCGGGCAAGTCGACGCTGCTCCAGCTCGTCGTCGGACGCGCGAAGGCCGATCGCGGGACGGTCGCGTACGGCGACGCCGCCTACGACGCGCTGTCGCCCGCGCAGCGCGCGTCGTTCCTCACGCTCATGCCGCAGTCGCTCGCGATCCTCGACGGCACGATCGCGGAGAACCTCGTCTTCGGCGGCGCGGCGGAGGTGGACCTCGACCTCGTCGCGCGCACCGGCCTCGCCGCGATCTGCCAGCTCAAGGCGCTCACGATGCCGCCGGCGGACGCGCCGGCGCGCCTCGCCGAGCGCATCGCCGAGCTCCGCCCCAAGCTCCGCGCGCGGCTCGAGGCGGAGGGCTTCGCCGTGACCGCGTTCGGCGAGGGCGCGCGCGATCCGGAGGACACCGTCATCGAGCGGCTCGCGAGCTCGCGCGCCGACCGCACGCGCGTGGTGAGCACGCTCTTCGCGCCGGAGACGCGCCCCCGCCTCGACGCGCTCCTCGCGACGCCGCTCGGCAAGGCCCTCGCCGAGAAGGCGCCGGCGATCCTGGAGGACACGCGCGCGCTCCTCGGGCTCGGCTCGTTCGGCGCGTACGCGAAGCTCGCGCCGATCGCGATCGAGGAGCCGGTCTGGCAGAAGCGCGTCGCCGTCCTCGCGTTCGGCAAAGGCAAGCGCACGCGCGCGGAGCTCCGCGAGATGCTGCTCGTCTCGCTCACGGCGAAGGTGCGCGAGCTCGGGACGCTGCCGGCCGGCGATCCCGCGCCGTTCCGCGCCCTGCTCGCGGACGTGTCGGTGCCGCTCGACGCCGCCGCGCTCCATCCCCACCTCGTCTGGCGCGACAACCTCGTCTTCGGCCGCGCCGACGCGCCGAACGCGCGCGCGGAGGGGCGGATCGATCGCGTCCTCCTCGACGCGCTCGCGGCGGAGGGCCACGAGGCCGACCTCGTCCGCATCGGCCTCGGCTACAAGGTCGGCCGCGGCGGCGCGCGCCTCTCCGGCGGGCAGCGCCAGATCATCGCGCTCACCCGCGCGCTCCTGCGGCGGACGCCGGTGCTCGTCCTCGACGAGCCCACCTCCGCGCTCGACCCGTCGTCCCGCGCGCGCGTCGCGACGCTCCTCTCGGAGTGGGCGCGCGAGCGCGTGGTCATCACCGTGAGCCACGATCCCGATCTCGTGCGCTGCGCCGACGAGGTGCGCGTGCTGGAGGGCGGGCGCCTCGCGGCGGCGGGGACCTTCGCCGAGCTCGAACGGGAGAGCCAGGCGTTCCGCAACGTGCTGAAGCTCTGAGTCGGGTACGCTCTCGTCCGTGCGTCCAGTCCTCGGGCTCGTCCTCGTCGCGATCGCGACGTCGGGTTGCACGCGCAGTCCGTCCGACGCCGAGATCGACCGCGCGCTCGCGGAGGTGCGCGCCGAGAACGACGCGCAGAACACGAAGGCGGGCAAGGCGGAGGCGGAGCAATGGACGCTCGCGATCCGCGGCAACGTGAAGGACGGCGGGGTGGAGCTCTCGTGGGCCGAGATCGAGAAGCGCGCGACCTCGCACATCAAGACGCCGTCGCCGACCCACACCGCCGACGTGAAGAAGGTCCTCGACTACCGCGGCATCGTCATCCGCGACCTGCTCACCGAGCTCGAGGCGCGTGAGGACGACGGTCCCGGCGGCCACGAGATCACGGTCGTCGCCTCCGACGGCTACCGCGCCGCGCGGCCGATCGGCTTCTTCCAGCGGAACCCGATCATGCTCGCGATCGAGGAGGACGGCCTGCCGCTCGTGCGCAAGACGGGCGGCCCGCTCCTCGAGGTGATGCCGCACGCGACCCACCCGGAGACGCTCGAGAAGGCGGCCGAGGGCGGCGCGTACTACGTCACCGCGCTCATCGTCGGCACGGAGAAGCTCGCGCTCGACGTCGGCGGCAAGAAGCTGGACCTCCACGACCTCGACGGGCTCTCGCAGAAGACGGTGACGGGCAAGGTCGGCTTCCGCTCGCGCTGGTCGACGACCGGGATCGCGATCCACGGGCCGCTGCTCCGCGACGTGATCGAGGTCGGCGCGAAGCTCGATCTCCCGAGCGACGGCGAGGTGAAGATCGGACGGAAGCCCCACGCCGACGTCGCGTCGCGCGCGACGATGCTGCTCCCGATCGCGGACGTGCAGGGTTGCGACATCATCGTCGGCACGCGCTTCGGCGACGAGCGCGCGCTCATCCCCGCGGTGCAGGGCGGCCCCGCCATCCTCGCGTTCCCGAAGAACTGCGCCGCGACGACGAAGAACCAGGCCTGGCCGACGTTCGTCGAGCGGATCGAGGTCCTCGCCGGCGACGCGGGCGCGCCGACGGGGGACGGCGGCGCGAACGTGATGAAGGACGGCGGCCGATGAACAGCCGCACGACGGTGCCGTGGTACGCGTCGATCGGCACGCGCCTCCTCGCGACGGTGACGCTGCTCATCGCCGCCGTCGTCGGCGCGGTCCTCTGGCAGTGGGCGTCGTCGGCGCGGAAGCTGATCCGCGAGGAGGCGCGCCAGGAGGGCGAGTCCGTCGCGCAGACGCTCGCGCTCGCGCTCGTGCCGTTCGTGGTCGACGAGAACTGGAACCAAGCCCGCATCGTCACCGACCTGCTCGTGCAGCGGAACGCCGACCTCGTCTACGTGATCATCACCGACCGGCGCGTCGACCGCATCCCCCTCGCCTTCCCCGCCGATCAGGAGGACCGCTTCGTCCCCGACGTGATGCCGCTCGCGGTGACGCGCGCCGCGATGAAGGAGGGCGAGCCGCGCTTCGCCGAGACGTTCCTCCTCCACGACCTCGACGCCGGCGGCCGCGAGGCGGTGCGGGGCGAGCGCATCATGGAGGTCGCGCAGGACCTCCGCTTCACGACGGAGCGCTTCGGCGTCGTCCGGGTCGGCATCTCGCTCCGGCGCGCCGACCAGACCCTCGCCGCCACGATCGACCGCGCGCTCGTCGGCGTCGCGGTGAGCCTCGTCGCCGTCCTCATCGCCGCGTATTTCATGTCACGCAGCATCACGCGACCGGTCATCGAGCTCGCGGCGCTCATGCAGCGCGTCGGCGACGGCGAGCTCGACAACGAGGCAGAGGTGCACGGCAACCACGAGGTCGCGCATCTCAGCCAGGCCTTCAACGAGATGCTCGCGGGCCTCCGCCAGAAGCGCGTCCTCGAGAAGTTCGTGCCGACCGGCGCGCGGAAGGAGATCGCGCGCGACAAGAGCGGCAAGGTGGAGCTCGGCGGCCACCGCGTCCGCGCGGCGATCCTCTTCTCCGATCTGCGCGGCTTCACCGCGATGTCGGAGCGGCTCGAGCCGCAGGAGGTCGTCGCGCTCCTGAACGAGTACCTCGACAAGATGACGCGCGCGATCTCGGGGCGCGGCGGCGACATCAACGAGTACATCGGCGACGCGGTCCTCGCGGTGTTCCGCTGCGACGAGGAGAACGGCGCCCTCGCCGCGGTCCACGCCGCGTGGGACATGCAGGAGGCGCTGCGGCAGCTCAAAAAGGAGACGAAGAGCTCCGAGGTGAAGAAGCTGAACATGGGGATCGGCATCCACGTCGGCGACATCGTCGAGGGCAACATCGGCTCGCGCGATCGCGTGAAGTTCGGCGTCGTCGGCGACACGGTCAACCTCGCCGCGCGGATCCAGGACCGCTCCCGCGACGGCAAGCACACCTGCATCTTCGTCAGCGACGACGTGGTGCAGGAGCTCGGCGACGCCTTCGGCACCGAGAGCCTCGGCGACTTCGCCTTCAAGGGCAAGACCAAGGGCGTCGTCGTCCACGAGATCACGAAGCGCATCGACGCCTCGGGCTTCTCGATCCGTCCCCCACCCTCGTTCACGCCGGGGTAGCGCCGCGGACGTTCGGACGCGGACGTGCTGTCGTCGCGTAGCATGAGCCATGGCGAGCATCGGGCACGTCGCGATCGGGATGGCGGCCGGGCGGCTCTACGCGCGCCGCGATCGCGATCGGAAGGCGATCGCGTTTCGGATGTTCGCGCTGTCGGCGGCCTCGCTTCTCCCCGACGCCGACGTGATCTCCTTCGAGCTCGGGATCCCGTACGAGGCGCCGTTCGGGCATCGCGGGGCGTCGCACTCGATCATCGCCGCCCTCCTGCTCGGTGCTCTCGCCGGGCTCATCGGCGCATGGCAGGCGATCGACCGGACGCGCGCTCGCTCACGCGGGGCTCGCGTCGGTGTGCTCACGGCGCTCGTCGTGCTCACGCACGGCCCGCTCGACGCGATGACGGACGGCGGGCGCGGCGTGGCGCTGCTCTGGCCGTTCGACTCGGAGCGCATCTTCTTCCCCTGGACCCCGATCCCCGTCTCGCCGATCGGGATCCACTTCCTGTCGCGCGAAGGCCTCGCGGTGGCGCGCTTCGAGCTGCTCGCGTTCGCGCCGTTCTTCCTCTACGCGCTCTGGCCACGCCGAGTCAGCGGCGGCGGATGACGGACGGCGTCTTCGCCGGAGCGGGCGGGAACGCGGCTTCCTCGAAGAGGCGCTTCACCAGCGTGCGGTGGCAGCGCGCGGGGTCGACGCAGGCGGAGGAGCAGAGCACGGTGATGGTCTCGCCTTTGCGGACGCGGGCGGCGAAGCCGTCGATCCAGAAGCGATGGCGCTCCATCTCGACGAGGAAGCGGCGCTCGTATTCGCTCCACTCGATGCGGGGGCGGCCGTCCTTGCCGTAGACGTCGGCGTGGAGCTCCACGCTCGGCGAGAGCGCGCTGCACCACGCGTCCCACGGCTCCTTCTCCTTCGCGACGCCGCGCGGACGGTAGCGACACACGAGCAGGCGGTAGCCGTCGTCCGGCTCGATCGGATCGTTCCAGCGCTTCGTTCGGACGGGCACGACGCGAAGCTCAGTGCGCGTCCGCGACGGCGGCGCCCTGCGACGGCTTGCCGAGGACGAAGATGAGCGGGATGGAGAAGAGGACGAGGAGCGCGGTCACGAAGAAGATGTCGTTGAAGGCTAGCACCGAGCTCTGAAGACGCGCGGAGCCGTCGAGCATCGCGAGCGCGGTCTGCTTCGCGCTCGCGACGTCCATGCCCTTCGCCACGAAGCCCGCCGTGAGCGCGTCGAGGCGCGCCTGCACCGCGGGATCGGTGGGGGAGAGGTGCTCGACGAGGATCGCGCGATGGAAGGTCGTGCGGCTGCCGAGGAGCGTCGAGAGGAGCGCGACGCCGACCGAGCCGCCGAGCTGGCGCGTCAGGTTGTAGAGCGCGGTCGAGGCGGCGATGTCCTTCTTCGGGATCGAGCCGAGCGACGTCATGCTCAGCGGGATGAACATCATCACCGTGCCGAACGAGCGCACGAGGAGGGGCCAGAAGAGATCGTCGGCCGACGTGTTCACGCTGAGGCGGCCGAGCCAGAGCACCGCGACGCCGAGGATCACCGCGCCGATCGCGAGCATCACGCGCGGCTCGAGCTTGCGGACGAGGATGGAGGCGACCGGCATCGTGAACGCGGAGGCGAGCGCGCCGGGGAGCAGGAGGAGGCCGACCTCCTGCGCGGTGTAGTGGAGCACCGACGACGAGAAGATCGGGATCGCGAAGAGCGCGCCGTAGAGCGCCATGCCGACGATGACGGAGAGCACGCTCCCCGCCGCGAGCGAGCGATAGCGGAGGACGCGGAGATCGACGACGGGGTGCGGCGAGGCGAGGACGCGGAGCACGAAGAGGACGAGGCCCGCGACCGCGAGGAACGCGGTGACGACGATGAATTCGGACTGGAACCAATCCTCGGAGTACCCCTCCTCGAGGAAGACCTGGAGCGAGCCGAGGCCGAGCGCGAGGAGCGCGATCGCGATCCAGTCGACGGGGGAGCGGCTCGCGCTCGGCGTGTCGCGCGGGAGGAAGGCGACGCACATCATCGTCGCGACGACGCCGACCGGGAGGTTGATGAAGAAGATCCAGCGCCAGCCGACGTTCGTGACGATGTAGCCGCCGAGCGTGGGGCCGATGACGGGGCCGGCGATGACGATCGCGCCGAAGAAGCCCTGCGCCTGCGCCTGCTCCTCCTTCGGGAACGTCTCGAAGAGGAAGGCCTGCGCCTTCGCGAGAAGGCCGCCGCCGCAGAGGCCCTGGAGGACGCGCGCGGCGGTGAGCATCCAGAGCGAGGTGGCGACGCCGCAGAGGACGGACGCGGCGGTGAAGCCGACGAGGGAGAAGACGAAGTAGCGCCGCTTGCCGAAGCGGTTCCCGAGCCACGCCGAGAGCGGGAGGATGATGACGTTCGCGATCGCGTAGCTCGAGACGACCCAGCTCATCTGCGTGAGCGTGGCGCCGAGCGACGCCTGCATCTCGGTGAGCGCGACGTTGACGATCGAGGTGTCGATGATCTCGAGGAGCGCGCCGAGCGCGACCGCGATCGCTACGAGCCACTTCTTCTCCACCGCGCGCCTCGGTCCTCAGCGCGTGTCGACGGTGAGGACGACGCTCATGCCGGGGCGGAGCGTGGCGTCGGCGGCGCTCTCGATCTTGATCCGCACCGGGACGCGCTGCACGACCTTCGTGAAGTTGCCGGTCGCGTTGTCGGGCGGGAGGAGCGCGAAGCGCGAGCCCGTCGCGGCGGAGAAGCTCTCGACCGACCCGCGGAGCGGCGCGCCGCCGAGGGCGTCGACCTCGATCTTCACCGGCTGCCCCTCCTTCATGTGCTGGAGCTGCGTCTCCTTGAAGTTGGCGACGATCCACACCGGCTTGGCGGGCACCATCTGCGCGACGGGGGAGCCCGCGCCGAGCGTCTGCCCCACCGCGACGTTCTTCTTCGAGACGTAGCCCGCCTGCGGGGCGAGGACCTTCGTGTACGAGAGGTCGAGCGCGGCGAGGTCGCGCGTGGCGGTGAGCTCCGCGACGCGCGCGCGGGCGCCTTGCGCCTTCGCTTCGGCGAGCGCGACGAACGCGTCGACGTCCTTCGTCTGCTCGACCTTCGCCGACGCCTCGCCGACGCGCGACGCCGCCTGCGCCGCGCTCGACTCGAGGACGGTGAGGCTCGCGCGCGCGGCCGCGAGCTGCGCCGCGGTCGTGTCGTTCAG
Source organism: Labilithrix sp. (assembly GCA_019637155.1). Taxonomy (NCBI): domain Bacteria; kingdom Pseudomonadati; phylum Myxococcota; order Polyangiales; family Labilitrichaceae; genus Labilithrix; species Labilithrix sp. The sequence continues at coordinate 527,579 of JAHBWE010000003.1, forward strand.
CGTGCGCGCCTGATCGAGCTGCGCCTGCGAGACGGCGCCCGACTGCACGAGCCGCTGCACGCGCTCGAGGTCGAGCTGCGCCTGCGCCTGCGACGACTCCGCCGCCTTCACGCGCGCCCGCGCCTCGTCGATCTGGTCGCTCGACGCCCGCGCGCCCGCGCTCGACGCGGAGAGCGACGCGACCGCGGCGCGGTTCGAGGCCTTCGCGTTGGTGGAGGCGAGCCGCGCGTCCGTCTCCGCCGCGAGGAGCTGCGCCTTGGCGCCCTCGAGGTTCGCCTCCGCCGCCGCGAGCCGCGCCTTAGCGGGCTCGGGGTCGAGCTCGAGCAAGACCGCCCCCGCCTCGACACGCTGGTTGTCCTGAAAGAGCACCTTCGTAACGACCCCACTCGTCCGCGACGACAACGCAACGACCTCGGCATCGATCTGCGCGTCATCGGTCGACTCGAGCCCACGATGCAACGCGTAATACCCACCGATCCCCGCCCCAACGACCGCAAGAACCCCAAGCGCAACGACGCGCTTACGCTTCCCCGACGCAGCGACGCTGGGGCTCGCGCTCGCGCTCGCAGCGGCGGCGCTCGAGCGCGCGTTCGCGGCGGGGCTCGCGCTCGCGCTCGCGGTGGGGCTCGCGCTCGCGCTCGCGGTGGGGCTCGGGCTCGCGGCGGGGCTCGGGGTCGTGGCGGGCCGCGTGGAGGCGGGGATGTCTGCGGTGGAGGCTGCCGTCACGCTCATTGCTTATCGCTACTCCTGATTGCCTTAACGACAATACGAGCCGGGACTTGCAATGGCAACACGAAGTTGCCATAAAGGGCCGAGAGGCCGGAGGGCGCCGAGGCGCCGAGAGGCCGGAGGGCGCCGAGGCGCCGAGGCGCCGAGAGGCCGGAGGGCGCCGAGACGCCGAGAGGCCGAAGGGCGCCGAGAGGCCGGAGGGCGCCGAGGCGCCGAGAGGCCGGGAGGCGCCGAGAGGCCGGAGGGCGCCGAGGCAGGCGTGCGGGCTTGCAATGGCAACACGATGTTGCCATAAAGCATCGATGGAGCCGGGACCGGCGAGACGGACGGGGGGGGTGCGGACGGGGGGACGGAGTGAGCGCGTCGTCGCGGCGGTGCTCGGGGCTGCGGTCGCGGAGTTGGCGGAGGTGGGGTATGGCGCGTTTCGGCTGGAGGATGTCGCGGCGCGTGCTGGGGTTGCGAAGACGACCGTCTATCGTCGGTGGCCGGCGAAGATCGATCTCGTGGAGGCGGCGCTACGCAGCGTCGTCAGGCTGCGCGACGAGGACATTCCCGACACGGGCACCGCGCGCGGTGATGTCCTCGCCCTCCTCGATCGCTCGGTCCGCCTCATGGGCACGAGCAGCGGGCGCGCGGTCGCACGCGTCATGACGACGGAGGGCGGCGATGAGGACTTTCAGCGCCTCGCGAAGCGGATTCGCGACGAGTCACGCGCCTACCGCGCACGTGTCATCGAGCGCGCGGTCGCGCGCGGTGAGCTGCCCGCGTCGACGGACGCCTACCTCGTCCTCGATTGCATCTTCGCCCCCGTGATGTCGCGCATCCTCAAGTTCGGCGAGTCCGTCGACAAGAAGACGCGCGAACGCCTCGTCGATCTCGTCCTCACCGGCGCCGAGCACGGCGGCGGCCGCATGAAGCGCTGACGCGCCCGGCCACCACCACCACCACTACGGCTCACGTCCGTGTTCCCGCTCGAGCTCGACGCGGGCGCGCCGCCCGGCCGCGCCGCCGTGAATTTGCGTTTGCCTACATGGGCGTACTCCAATTCGGTTCATGGTTTTTCGGTCGCGATCCGCCGCTGTCTTGGTGGCTGGGGCCCTTGGGTTGACCGTCGTTGCGCCGGTCGATGCGCGGCATCGGGGGCATGCGCGGCTGCGGCGCGTGTCGATGACCGAAGGGGCCTCGCTCGACCCGACGCCGACGCCCGTCCAGGCCAAGGCCTGGGTGCGCCGCCGGCTGCCCGCCGGTGGGGCGCTCCGTGACGGACAGGTCGTGCACACCGTGCGCCGCGGCGAGTCGTGGCAGTCGATCGCCGAGCAGTACCTCGATCTCACCAGCGTCTACGCGGCGGAGGACCTCGCGCGCGCGATCGTCAAAGAGAACCTCCCGCGCTCGAAGCGCGCCGCCGCCGGGCTCGAGGTCACGATCCCGAACGTCCTCGACGCCCCGCCGCGGCATGGGCCGATCGGCTTGCCCGCCGACGGCGTCATGAAGGGGCTCTACGTCCGCGGCGCCACCGCGGGAGGACGCGGCTACACCGGGTTCCTCGATCGCGTCGCCGCGCACGGCATGAACGCGATCGTGCTCGACGTGAAGGACTACGACGGGCTCCTCACCTTCCCCTCGAAGGTGGAGCTCGCGAACGAAGCCGGCGCGGTGAAGCGGCCGCCGATGAAGAGCTACGCGCGCGCGGTGCGGTTCGCGCACGAGCGCGGGATCCGCGTCGTCGCGCGCGTGTCGTGCTTCAACGATCAGCTCATGGCGAAGGCGCATCCCGGGATGGCGATCCGCGGCATCTCGGGGCACGTGTACCGGAACGGGTGGCTCGATCCGAAGAGCGAGCGCGCGCAGGAGTACGTGCTCGACCTCGTGAAAGAGGCGATCGACAACGGCGCCGACGAGGTGCAGCTCGACTACGTGCGCTTCCCCGTCACCGGAATGAAATACATCGACTACGGGCTCGACACGCGCGCGAACCCGAACGCGAAGGTCGACGTCATCAACGCGTTCGTCGAGCGCGTCCACCGCCTCACGCGCGCGCGCAACGTCCCGCTCTCCCTCGACGTATTCGGCGTCATCGCCTTCGGCAAGCAGGCCGACATCCAGAACCTCGGACAAGACCCGAGCGAGCTCGCGAAACACGCCGAGTTCCTCTCGCCGATGGTCTACCCCTCCCACTTCGACTCGGGCTTCATGGGCTTCGAGGCGCCCGCCGACCACCCGGAGCTCGTCGGCATGGGCGTGCGCCACATGAACGAGGAGATCGCCGAGCACGGCGTGAAGGGCGGCGCGAAGATCCGGCCGTGGGCCTCCGCCATGCGCCACACCGCCTCCAACTACGGCGCCGCCTACATCCGCGACGAGATCCGCACGAGCGACAAACACGGCGGCTCGGGATGGCTGCTCTGGAACCCCGGCCAGGTCTACGACGTGGCATGGAGTGCGCTCCCGCGCCGCGCAACGGAGCGCACGGACCGCACCGCAAACCGCGTGGCGAAGGAAGTTGGCCCCGCGCGCGTGAAGTAAATACACACGGGGGCATGCGCTCCCTCCTCGCTCTCGCCCTCGTCGCCGTCGTCTCCGGTTGTGCGAAGAAGCCTCCGGCGAAGGACACCACCGAAGTGACCTCGGCCCGTGCGCCGAAGCGCAGCGTCGCCGTGTCCGACGACATCATGAAAGCCTGCAAGATCCAGCTCGACAACATCGAGCGCGCGCCCAAGTTCGACTTCGACGACGCTGACCTCCTCCCCGAAGACCGCGATGTCCTCGAGCAGGTCGCCAGGTGCGTGACGACCGGACCGCTCAAGGGCCGCGCCCTCTCCCTCGTCGGCCGCTGCGACCCCCGCGGTGAGCTCGAGTACAACATGGTCCTCGGCGATTACCGTGCCGAGAGCGTCCATACCTACCTCGCCCGCCTCGGCGTGGATCCTGCTGCGATGGCAAAGACGACACGCGGCGACCTCGACGCCGAGGGTAAGGATGAAGAAGGCTGGCAGCGCGACCGCCGCGTCGACCTGAGCCTCCAGCCCGCCAAGCGTTGAAGACGGAATTGCCACCGGCGCGCGCGCGTCTTCTATAGGTACCCGGTCCATCCCTTGATAGGATGTCCCGGCCGCTCATGGAAGCCGCGGAGAGCTCGCTTTTTCCTGGTTATCGGCTCGATCGCTACGAGCTATTGTGCCCGATCGCGTCGGGCGGGATGGCGAGCGTCTGGCTCGCGCGGCTCCGCGGCAAGCGTGGCTTCGAGAAGCTCTTCGCGATCAAGACGATCAAGACCGAGCTCATCAGCGATCCCAACTACCAGCAGATGTTCCTCGACGAGGCGCGCATCGCGTCGCGCATCGTCCACCCGAACGTCGCGCAGATCCTCGAGCTCGGCGAAGAGAACGACATCCTCTTCCTCGTCATGGAATGGGTCGACGGCGACTCGCTCGCGAAGGTCCATCGCCTCTCGCTGAAGCAGAACACGCCGTTCCCGGCGCCGATGTGCCTCCGCATCGTCGCGGACATCTGCTCCGGCCTCCACGCCGCGCACCAGCTCAAGGACGCGGCGACGGGCGAGCTCCTCGGCGTCGTCCATCGTGACGTCTCCCCGCAAAACGTCCTCCTCTCGAACGAGGGCAACGCGAAGGTCATCGACTTCGGCCTCGTGAAGGCGAAAAACCGCACCTCGGCGGAGACCGAGTCCGGCATCGTCAAAGGCAAGATCCGCTACATGGCGCCGGAGCAGGTCGGCGGCCGCTCGTCGTCGATCGATCACCGCGCCGACGTCTGGGCGGCGGGGATGTGCCTGCTCGAGCTCGTCACCGGCAAGCAGCCCTACCCCGACCTCGACGACCTCGACGTCGTGAAGAAGCTCATGACGCCGGCGGCGGCGCCCGACCTCCCGGACGACCTCCCCGACGCGGTGCGGGGCGTGCTCCAGCGCGCCCTCGTCCACACGCGCGAGGAGCGCTTCGCGTCGTGCGCGCAGATGAAGCGCGCGATCGATCAGGCGATCATCGAGCTCGGCGAGGCGATCGATCCCGACGACATCTCGAGCTTCGTGAAGGAGAACCTCCCCGACCTCTCGTCGAAGCGAGCGCGCACGATCGCGCGCGCGATCGAGCAGGCCGACTCGCGCGCGCCGGGCGAGACGGGGAGCAACGCGAAGTACAGCGTCCCGACGTCGCCTTCGAGCACCCCCGCGCTCGAGTCCGGCGAGATCGCCTTCGCCGCGACCGAGGTCTCGCAGCGCAACCCGCAGCCGGTCTACGACGACGCCGTTCCATTGACGCGCAAGGTCCGCACCGGCTCGAGTCCCGCGATCGAGCCGATCGAACAGATCGAGAGCGACTCCGATCGCTCGATCTCGAACCTCGGCGCGAGCCGCTCGACGCCAGGCTCGCTCCTCCGCGATCAGCTCGGCGAGTCGAAGGGCCGCCGCAGCAGCGTCGGCTTCTGGATCGCCGCCGCCGTCGTCGCCGCCGCCGGCGGCTGGGTCCTCTGGCCGCGCAACCACCCGCCGCCGACCACGGGCGACACGACGCCCGCGTCCGCCGCCGTATCCACGACTCCCCCACCTTCCGCGGTTCCGGTAGATACGACGGATTTGCCGCCTGCCAGCGGGCCCGCGACGTCCGCGTCCGCATCGCCGGTCGACGTCGACCTCGAGCTGCCTCCCAACGCCTCTGCGCCGGACGCGGGGCCGAAGAAACACGTCACCGCGCCCGCCAGCGGACCCGCGGCGCCCGTCGCGAAGGCGGCCGAGGTCGACGCGGGGGAGAAGAAGAAGTTCAACCCCGCGTGGTCGATCCTGACGAACCCGCCGCCGGGCGTGCTCTCGTCCGATCCCGACGCGCCTCCGCCTCCGCCGAAGGCCGAGTAGCGAGCGCGCTACTCGTTCGACTGGATGCAATAGAGGCGCTTCCGCTCGTCGCACGTCGCCGTCCCCGCCGAGCTCCACTTCGCGGCGCACGGCGCCTGGTCGCACCCGACGACGCCGAAGGTGCCGCGTAGCGCGTTGGACGTCCACTGCCCGCAGTCGTCGGGCGACGCGAACGCGAGCGGCGTCAGCCCCGTCCAGACCGTCGCCGTGTCGGGGAGCGCCATCCCCTTCAGCGTCACGTTGATGGGTCGACGCAGCGTGAGCTGTCCGCGCTGGAAGTCGACGAAGCGTGACACGACGATGACGCCGTCGACCCGCCGGTATGGTTGACCCGCGAACGGGACGATCCGCTTGTCCGGCGTGTCGTTCGGCGGCACCGTCGCCGCGACCCACGCGCGGAACCGCGCGCCGGCGCCGATGAGCCCCGCCGCCGTGCCGGCGAGACGCTGGCACTCGCCGTCCACCGCGGACGTGCCCGAGGCGGTGACGTCGTCGTGAAAGTCGCCGCTGTACGTCTCGTCGGTGATGAACACGAGCGGATCGCACGTCCCCGCCGTGCAGAACCCGGTCGGACAGCCCGCGACGGTGCAAGGCACGGAGCCGTCGATGTCGCGGTCGGGATCGCCGTGCCCCGCGTCCTCCAGCCCCGCGTCGGCCGCATCGGCCGCGTCGGCCGCGTCGGCCGCGTCGGCCGCGTCGGCCGCGTCGGCGGTGCGAGATGCTTCGTCGCTCGCGTCCGCGCCGTCGATCGGCTCGACCCCGACCGCGCCGTCGCCGGAGCGCGGGATCGCGTCGGCGACGGCGCCGTCGGCCTGCGCGGCGCCCGCCGGCGCGTCGTCGCCCAGCGTGAGGAACGTCCCGCACGCCGCGGTGGAGGCGACCGCGGCGACGGCGAGCAGCCGGTGGGCCGAGCGACGGCACATGCGCATGCATCCTAACGCATGCGCTAACGCATGCGCATGCATACGATCGGCGCGAGCTCGGAGCGCCAGCGGCGCGCGAGCTCGGAGCGACAGCGGCGCGCGAGCGGCGCGCGGAGCGATCAGAGCGTGGTCAGCTTCGTGTCCTTGTCGACGGTGCCCATGTCGACGAAGGCGCGGTCGAGCATCACGACGAACGGGCGCTCGTCGAAGGACACGCCGCCCTTGCCGTCGTGCTCGAGCACCTCGAGCTTGCCCATGCCGTAGCCCATCGGGCCGCGCGAGTAGTAGTGCGCCTGCAGCTTGTACGGGAAGGTCCGCTTGTCCTTGCCGCCGCGGATCGTGAAGCACTCCGGGCCGTAGCCGGTCGTCACGTCGGCGTAGAGGTTGCCGCCGGACGGGAGCGCCGGCTGCGAGTAGAACGCGTGACCGCCCTTGCCGTCGTGGATGTGGAAGTCGACGTCGTTCGCGTCGGTCTCCCAGACGAGGACGAAGCGGAGCGACGGCGTGTTCTCCTCGACGCCGCCCGACTCGACGAGCTTCGCCTTGATCTCCGCCGCGCGCGCGGGCTGCGCCTTCGTCCAGACCGCGGCGATGATGCCCATGTCCTCCTTGAGGATGCGGTCGACCCCGCGGAAGCGGCCCGCCGGATACGTGCGCTGTACACCCTTCCGGATCGCCTCGAAGGCCTTCTCGTGGTCGCCCTTCTTCAGGAGCGCGTAGGCGTAGAGGCGGTGGCTCGCGGGGTGATCGGGGCGCTGCTCCGCCGCCTTGCCGTAGGTGTCGGCCGCGAGCGCCTGCGCCTTCGCGCTGTGCAAGCGATCGAGGCGCTCGCCCGCGAAGCGGCGCGAGTCGGCGCGGAAGGAGAAGAGCTCGAGGATGGAGCCGTAGGCGCGCGCGGCGGAGTCGATCTCGTTCTTCGCCTCGAACACCTCGCCGAGCGCGACGAGCGAGAGGATGTCGCCCGGCTGATCGGCGTGCCAGCGGTTCGCTTCGTCGAGCGCGGCGTCCTTGCTCCCGTTCGAGAGGAGCTCCATCACCGTCTTGAAGCGGCCCTCGTACGGGAGCGACTTCGCGACCTCGGGCTGGCCGTCGTTCGTGCCGGCGCCGCTGCCGCCGCCGACGAGGTCGAACGACTGCGTGAAGACCGCGTCGCCCGAGCCCGGCGCCGGGAAGCGGAGGCTCTTCGAGACGCCCGTGACGCACGCGGCGAGGGCGCTCCCGCCCGGGTTCGCGAGGACGTCCGCGCTCTGCACCTCGCCGCCCTTGTCGACGTTGAAGCGGATCGTGAGGACTCCGCGCGCCGACGGATCGCCGCTCAGCGACGACTGGTAGCACTGGCGATAACGCGGGACCGCGCCGCGGATCACGCGCTGCGCTTCGTCGGACGAGATGCCGTGATCGACCGTGAGCGTGGTCGGTCGCACCGCCGCGGTCGCGCCTTCGACCCGGCGCTCGCTCTGCTCGAGCAGCCCGGTCGCGGTCGCGGCCGGCGGCGTCGCGGGCATGGTGGACGGCGGGCGATGCGGGGCGGCGCCGAGGCCGCCCTCCGCTCGGGGCGCGGGGCGACGGAGCGCGGGACGAGGCGCAGCGGGGGCGCCACCACCGCCGATGCTCGGGTCCATCGCGCCCGTGCCGGGGCCGGGCGCCGCGCGGCCCGGCGCCCTCTCCTC